>JAFZQR010000020.1 GCA_017620295.1 Bacteroidaceae bacterium | reverse complement strand
GCGGGAACAAAGACAAACATATACTGTATTTGGCACGGTCTCTCAAAACACGGAAGTCGTTCCTTATGATCTGGGAGAAACTAAAGGATTTCTCGTTGCCGTACAACACCGAGAAATCCTAATGACCGTTTTGGGTTTAACGAATGTTTCTGAACTATTGATGATGAAGACATTATTTCGAATTTCACAAATTTGCGACGGCTACGCATCGTCGCGCTGCGCTGAGAGACTGCTGCCCAGCAAAAGTAATATGTTGAGCTTGCTCGGATAATTCTTCAAGTGTGAAGCGTCACCCTTCGGGATGCCGAGCGCGTGCAATTCGGATTAATCAAACGGCTGCTGCCTAAGTCTTCGTGTAATTTGTGAAATTCGTGGTTGAAAATAAGCAAGCGAAACTTGAGTAATCGGTTTAATCTGAGCAATCTGTGGTGAAGGGAACCTTAGATTATTGTGAATATCAGCAAAGAGAGTGCTGTTGCAGCAGTGGTTTGAAATAATTGTCGTAACTTTGCGGCCTGAAATACAGAAACAATAAGATAAACGATGGAATACAATTTTAGAGAGATTGAACAGAAGTGGCACCAGCGTTGGGTGCAGCAACGAACCTATCACGTTGAAGAGGACGGCTCGAAAGAGAAGTTCTACGTGTTGAACATGTTCCCTTATCCCTCTGGTGCGGGACTGCACGTTGGCCACCCTCTGGGCTACATAGCTTCCGACATATATGCCCGCTATCAGCGTCTGCGTGGAAAAAATGTACTGAACCCGATGGGATATGACGCATACGGACTGCCAGCTGAGCAGTATGCCATACAGACAGGTCAGCACCCGGCCATCACCACGGAGCAGAACATAAACCGCTACCGTGAGCAGCTGGACAAGATAGGCTTCTGTTTTGACTGGGATCGTGAGGTACGTACTTGTGACCCTAAATACTACCACTGGACCCAGTGGGCGTTCCAGAAAATGTTTGGCAGCTTCTATTGCAATACTTGCCAGAAGGCACAACCTATTGAACAACTCATTGAGCATTTTGAGAAAGAGGGAACTGCCAACCTGGATGTGGCACAGAGCGAGGAGCTGACTTTCACAGCCAGCGACTGGGCGGCCTACGACGATGTGAAGAAGCAGGAGGTTCTGATGAACTACCGCATAGCATACCTCGGCGAGACGATGGTCAACTGGTGTCCGAAACTGGGTACTGTGCTGGCTAACGACGAGGTGATCGACGGAGTGAGCGCACGTGGCGGCTTCCCCGTTGTGCAGAAGCGCATGAAGCAGTGGTGCCTTCGTGTGTCGGCCTACGCCCAGCGTCTGTTAGACGGTCTCGACACCATCGACTGGAGCGATAGCATCAAGGAGACGCAGCGCAACTGGATTGGCCGCTCAGAGGGTGCTGAGATAGAGTTCAAAGTGCAAGGTAGTGAGAAATCCTTCACCATCTTCACAACACGTGCCGATACGATGTTCGGCGTTACCTTCATGGTCCTGGCTCCTGAGAGCGAGCTGGTGAAGGAGCTGACCACGCCAGAGCAACAGGCCGCCGTGGACGAATACCTGACATACGTGAAGAAACGCACTGAGCGTGACCGCATCAGTGACCGCAAGGTGACGGGCGTGTTCACTGGTTCATACGCCATCAACCCCTTCACGGGCGATGCCAACCCCATCTGGATTTCTGAATACGTGCTGGCCGGCTACGGTACAGGTGCCATTATGGCCGTACCTGCCCACGACAGCCGTGACTACGCTTTTGCCAAGCACTTCAACCTGCCCATCATACCTCTTATTGAAGGTTGTGATGTGAGCGAGGAGAGCTTTGATGCCAAGGAGGGCATCGTATGCAACAGCCAAGGCAAGGACTTCTCCCTCAACGGCCTGACAGTGAAGGAAGCCATAGCGGCAACCAAGAAGTATGTGAAGGAGCAGGGTCTGGGTCGCGTGAAGGTCAACTACCGCCTGCGCGATGCCATATTCTCACGCCAGCGCTACTGGGGAGAGCCGTTCCCTGTGTACTATAAGGACGGAATGCCGCAGATGGTGCCTGAAGAGTGCCTGCCTTTGGAATTGCCGGAGATCGACGAGTACAAGCCTACCGAGACGGGAGAGCCGCCGCTTGGCCGCGCTAAACGCTGGGCATGGGACTCAAAGTCCAACACTGTGGTCGATTGCTCCTCAATCGACAATATCACCGTATTCCCACTTGAACTCAACACCATGCCGGGCTTCGCAGGCTCCAGTGCCTACTATCTCCGCTACATGGATCCACACAATGATAAGGCACTCTTCTCAGCTGAAGCCGACAACTACTGGCGGCAGGTTGACCTCTACGTCGGAGGTTCTGAACACGCTACTGGACACCTCATCTATTCACGTTTCTGGAACAAGTTCCTGTATGACCTTGGCGTGAGCTGCGAGGAGGAACCGTTCCGCAAGCTGGTGAACCAGGGTATGATTCAGGGACGAAGCAACTTCGTGTATCGCATAAAGGACACCAATACCTTCGTAAGCATAGAGAAACGTGACCAGTATGACACCACACCGCTCCATGTGGATGTGAATATCGTAAGTGCCGACATACTCGACATAGAGGCTTTCAAGGCATGGAGGCCGGAGTATGCCACCGCCGAGTTCATACTCAACGACGACGGTCAGTACAAGTGCGGATGGGCTGTGGAGAAGATGTCAAAGTCGATGTTCAACGTTGTCAACCCGGACATGATTGTGGAACGCTTCGGTGCCGACACCCTACGTCTGTATGAGATGTTCCTTGGCCCTGTGGAGCAGGCTAAACCGTGGGACACCAACGGCATTGACGGCTCCCACCGCTTCCTCAAGAAGTTCTGGAATATGTTTTGGTCGAAAGAAGACTTTGCGGTTACTGACGAAGAGCCTACAAAGGAGGAGTTGAAATCCTTGCACAAGCTCATCAAGAAAGTGACTGAGGATATAGAAGTGTTCTCCTACAACACTTCCATTCCGGCCTTTATGATTGCCACCAATGAACTCACTAGCCTGAAGTGCAATAAAAGGGCTATACTGGAGCCTATGGTAGTACTCATCGCTCCGTTTGCACCCCATATTGCCGAGGAGTTGTGGGAGGCTCTTGGACACGACACCACGGTATGCGATGCCCAGTGGCCAAAGTTCGAGGCTAAGTATCTTGTGGAGGACACCGTCAAGATGATGGTTGCTTTCAACGGTAAGACACGTTTCGGCATAGACTTCCCTGCTGATGCCGATAATGCCACCATCGAAGCTGCTGTACGCTCACACGAGATGACACCCAAGTACCTTGAAGACAAGCAGATAGTGAAGGTCATCATAGTGCCAAAGCGTATGGTGAACATCGTTATGAAGTAGGATAATAAGCTATGAACATTTATTGATATGAAAAAGACAGACGCTGCAAAGCAAGCCGCAAAGAATGCGGCTATGAATGCAATGAACTCCCTGCCCGTACTCCCAAAGATGCATATATGGGATGAGGTGAAGGACTATATGTTCATCACCTTGGGCTGTATGATGTACTGTGTAGGCTTTGTGTTCTTCATGTTGCCCTATCAGTTCATACCAGGTGGATGTACTGGTATCGCAGCCCTAATCTACTATGCCACGGGCTTTCAAACGCAGTACTCCTATCTGGCTATTAACCTGGTATTGCTTGTCATAGGGCTGCGAGTGCTGGGCATCAAGTACTTTGTCAAGACCATCTATGCTGTGGCCATGATAACCATTGGTCTTGAGATAGTGCAGCGTATAGCCGTGCAACCAGATGGCACACTGATGCGTCTGGCACACGACGATGAGTTCATGGCCGCCGTCCTTGGCGGTTGCATCGAAGGCACGGGATTGGCTATCGTGTTCCTTAACAATGGCTCCACGGGAGGTACGGACATTGTGGCCAGCATCATTAACAAGTACAAGTCGTTCTCAATGGGACGCATCATCATGTGGATAGACTTCATGATTGTCACTGGTGGTGGCTTGTTGGTTTTGCATGACTGGCACAAGGTGGTGATTGGTTACTGTGTGCTGCTCATATCGATGATTATGGTCGATTATACCATGAACTCGGCGACGCAGAGTGTGCAGTTTACTATTATATCGGACAAGCACGATGATATAGCCCGTGTGATAAGCACCGAAGTGGGGCGCGGCGTAACTGTACTCTACGGCGAGGGCTATTACAGTAAGGCCAAGCGCAACGTACTCATCGTTATGGCGCGTCGCCGTGAGAGTCCGCAGATATTCCGTCTGATTCGCTACATCGACCCTCATGCCTTCGTATCACAAACCAAGGTTGTGGGTGTGTATGGTGAGGGCTTTGACCACATAAAGTCATAAAGCATGATAGTCTTTGCTACAAACAACGCCCATAAGCTCGATGAGGTGCGGCAGATACTAGGGAACAGCATGGAGGTGTTGAGCCTAAAGGATATAGGCTGCAATGTTGACATACCGGAGACAGCCGATACCTTCGAGGGCAACGCCTGGCAGAAGGCCCGTTATGTCAAGGAACACTTTGGCTACGACTGCATGGCCGACGACTCGGGCTTGGAGGTGGATGCGCTAGGTGGAGAACCTGGTGTACGCTCGGCCCGCTATGCAGCTACAGCCGACGGACAAGGGCATGACAGCGAGGCCAACATGGACTTGTTGTTGACTAAAATGCAAAATATCACAGACCGTCGTGCACGATTTCGTACCGCTCTCGCGTTAATATATAACGGAGATGAGCAGCTATTCAACGGTGTCGTCGAAGGACACATCCTCACCGAGCGTCACGGAATGGGCGGCTTTGGCTACGATCCCATCTTTCAGCCTTCAGGCTACGATTTATCATTTGCCGAGATGACAGCAGAACAGAAAAATGCCATCAGTCATCGCGGACGTGCCATACAGCAGTTGGTGCAGTATCTTAATTCTAATAAGTAGGTGTTCAAAATTATTTTACTATATCCAGCATTGTAGGTGCTTTCATGTCTTTGCTCGCTCTTTGGCGCATCTTTTCCTTTTATCCTCAGTCACAGAGTCCGCTCTGCTCCTTCGGAGAAAAGAAAAATCTGCAT
>JAFZQR010000019.1 GCA_017620295.1 Bacteroidaceae bacterium | reverse complement strand
GAAATCAGTAGGAATATACCGCCAGTTGAATGGCAAGTCCATAGCATCCATCTCTTCCGCATGCTTATTCATCAGGCCATTTTCAACGCTGTAAAGATAGATGTTTTTGAGGTAATGTACCATCACATTAACCGGTGGCCATTCTTTGCGGACTTCAGAATACCACTCAAACAAGTCCATCTTACCCATTGATGAATTACACTCCTTACATACCATAATGATGTTATCCAAATCGTTAGCTCCACCTTTCGCCCTCGGGAACACATGGTCTTTGGTCAGTTTCGATGGTTCCATCTCCTTGCCGCAATACCAGCAATAGTTATTCTCCTTTATCTTAGTGATATTGAATTCAAACAAATCATGGATATTCCATCGCCCTTCCTTATAAGCCTTGAACGCTTTGGCACGAATCATATAGCACATTTGAGGAAATCGTTAATCTCATCACGTTTGTAATTCATAATGCGATAGATACCGAAATCCAGTTCCTCATGATCCATCATGAATATACTCTGCAGCGTCTCTATGAACGCATTATATTGTTCTTTATAATCTGCCATATATTTTCTTCTATTTTTCACCAATTATATTGTCATCTAACTTCTTATTGTCGTCAGGATTTCCGAAGGCTTATGTCTGGCCGATGATACGCCTACGCTACGACCTTCGAACGACCTAAAATATAGCTTTGAGATTTTCTCTACCATTATCAGTTAGCACATATTTCTGTTTCGGACTGTTTGGAATATCCTTTATCGTCGGTTCTACCAAGCCTGTATCAACAAGGGGCTTAAGGATTGTCTGACGGAACCTGCTTTTGTTTTTCTCACCAGCACAATCCATCAACTCAGTGATAGAGCCAGAAGCCCTAAACAAGTAATCAATTACAGATACTATCTTCTTCAACTGCACTTCGCTCAACTGGGGACAAACTGGGGACAGAACTAGGGACAAGGCTTGGGACAAACTGGGGACATCACCGCCATTTTTACCGCCAACATTACCGCCATTATTATTGGTATAACTCTGTGAGACTTTCACCTCGACCTTGAATGCTGTGATAAGATTAACGTTGAACTCTGCGGGTTGGTTGCCATTTTCATTCAAGTCAGTCTGGACTTGCCCTACACCTCGATTGAACATGTTTACATAGCCCAAAGTTTTCATGGCACTGGCGACAAGAGGATTGCGATAATCGTTCACACTGGGGAAGTTCTCTGGACGTGCATTGCCATACAAACCACCTGCATTCAGAATCTCCAGATGGCTGGCAAACTCATAAAAGCGAAGTGGCGTATTACTTTGCATATCGCGATGCATGCAGGCATTAAGTAACAGCTCGCGTATCGCCTGATAGGGATAATTGCTGACCATCTCCTCGCGTAGGATAGAAACGAATACGGGTTTCTTCTTGATAACAGACAGCTCCAAAAGCGATTCCAGACGTGGCAACAATTCACAATAGTTGCCTTCTAACTGCATTTCGTTCTCTACCTCACTTGTCACGTCTTCGCCCTTGAATCGTACATACTGCACGTATAGGCCTGGCATAAAACGGCGTGGCTTGTAACCAAACAGAACAACTGCCGCGTATGTGGGGCATTGATGCTCCGTGTCATACATGCCCACAGCGGCCATCTGTTCCTCAATGGGACGGGTATCTGACTCTACGATCTCATTACCTAGCAGTGGTATCAAATACTTTGTACGCAACAAGTCTGTGTTGATATCATTCAGTTTGGCAGCCAAACAAGGCATGGTGTCGAAGGTGGCCATGAATGACATTCTTCGTTCTGCCAGGATGCGTTCTTCCGCTTCCGTAGCTATGTCGCGACGAGGACCGATACGTATAAACGTGCGACCACGATAGCGCACAGGAGGCAGGTCAGACGGACTGACCTCAGCAACCAACAAGTCACCTTCAGGGAATTGGAAGCGGTCAACACTCATAACAGGAATAGGCAGGATGTTTCCATTGGAGCGTATAGCTGCAATCTTTTTCAGCAAGTCATCGGTGACCTTCAAACCTGACAACTCACCGTTATCGTAAGCACCCAGTATAAGATAGCCATTCTTTCGCGAGTTTGGCAGGTCATTTGCAAACGCACAGATGGCCTCTTGGAACTTATCCATATCGCCAGTTGATATGGTGCGCTCTACACGATAGGTTTCCGTGCTATGCAGCAGTTCTTGTATCTCGTCTTTTGTTATCATTTGTTGTATTTCAATTCTTAAACTATCATCCTTGCAACTCATTTGTCAAGTTCTTCGTACCTGACAAGGTCTTTTAGTTCCACGTCAAGCAATCTTGTTATCTTCATCAGCATTTCTAATGGGGGTTGTGATGAATTAGTGCACCATTTGGACACAGTTGTAGGAGAGCATCCCAACTCTTTGGATAGCCAAAGATTGGACTTCTTTTTCTCTACCAATATCACTTTTAAGCGATTGAGATCTTTGTTAGCAGCCATATCTTCTATATATATAATCGCTACAAAGATACGAACTTTATTCTGAAAAAAAGGCTTAAAGACTAAATAATTTGCGAAATTTAATGAAAAGCGTTCATTTTATAGATAGAAGTAGGCCAAAATCATGAAGCCTCGCTATCTTCTCAGACAACGAGACTCATTTGAGGTTCCAAATAGTCGGCCCAAACTTTATGTTACCAACCTCGGCGGGATACGCCTATATCTATAACGCTTGGGAACCGTTTATATTGCAAAAAAGAGGGCTGGCAGCTCTGAGCTCCAATATTTTTGCCAAGAGCAGACGCAAATAGGAGTTTGGCTATAAAAGGCTTTCAGCCGATGGTGGCCAGCCGGTTGTCGGCTATATCGTATTTGATGGGATGGGCAAAACAGATGGCCTTACCGCCATAGACGGCTGACACATCAATACCTCGTCGTTGGAACTCGTCAATGAGTGCTTGGTCGTGGTAGGCACGCATACCAGTCCAGCCAGTATTGCCGACCTGATGATTGAAAACGGTTACTAACTCGGGAATCTGCATGTCTGCAAACTGCAGGGCATACTTCGTGTAATAAATGTGCTGTTGCATAATTGGAATTTTTTGAAGTTAATACTACCGCATCGTACTGACCACCGTGGCTTCCATTGCTCGGTTGGCGAGTCACCCTTACGGGCACTGCTCTTGATGCTTGGGTGCAAAGATACACAAAAGTTCTGGAAAATGCTCCTGTTTGATTAAAAAAGTTAAAATAGAAGCAGATTTTCACAACTGCCAGTTGTTTTTCTCAATAATTTTTCGTACCTTTGCGCCAGATAAAACGTGTAACGTATGACATTCGACAAGATTCTCGATAATAACACCCTATGGGCAGTGCGCTACGATGGCGTGGTGGACAATGCCTTGAAAACGCTCTTCGACCAGTGGAGCGATCCTGAATGGCTGGTGGATTTCTTCTTGGCCAACATGGCAGACTTAGAATCGTACTTCAAGATTACAGACATCAATCAGGCCATCTACGATACCATTGATGACAACCAGCGCATACAGTGCCTGATTCTCGATATATCGCCAGAAGCTGACCTCGACAAAATTTTTCGTCCGCTGGAGAATAGTCGCACGAGTGAGATGCTGTTGGGCAAGGAGAAAGCCAGAATTAAAGAGCGCCCGCAACATGCTTCATGGCTTCGCATATATGCTATCAAGCTGGAACCAGGATGCTATATCATAACAGGAGGCGCTATCAAGCTGACACGCACCATGCAGGAGCGTGAGCATACGCTGAATGAACTGAACAAGATGGAACAGGTCCGCAACTATCTGATTAGCAATCAGGCCATTGATGCTGACGGATTTGTGGACTTCCTGTCAGAACTATCATAAAGAAAGGGAGGTAATATGAAAAAGAAGACACTTGAATTCCTCGAAGCTCACAAGAGCGAAACGCCATCAACATGGCGCGAGGAAGCGGAATGGAGGCGCGATAATTGGTCGTGGCTGCGGCACTCACAGAAGATTGCCGTGAAGGTGCTGTTGCAGATGAAGCAGGATGGACTGACACAGAAGGCTCTCGCTGAACGCATGGGCTGCACCCAGCAGTACGTGTCAAAGATTCTAAAGGGTAAAGAGAATATGTCGCTTGATACGCTCTCAAAACTGGAGGATGCACTTGGCATCAACCTGATTTACGACGAGCAAGTGGCATATCCAAACATGGTAGCCGAAGAGGTATTTGCGTGAACTTGTACATGCAGCACAAAAAGAGGATGACAAGGCTTTTGCACCCCGTCATCCTTCTCATTATTGAAAGCTTGTAAAGGAATTACATTGCTTGTTGCCTGGGGACTTTATCCATTCAGCAACTTCGTTACTTCTGCAGGATTAAGTGCCCACTCGTATGTGTATGCTTCATCTGCTTCCTCAGCATTCTCTACTGAAGTCAGGCTTTGAGCCTTGGCCTTCATATCAAGTAGTTCACCGATAGAGAGCTTCGACTCCAGCTTGTGGAGCAGTGCCTCGATGGACTCGCTGTTAACCCCTCTCATTGTCTGCGCAGTGAATGGCATTTCGAGCCAGATGATTTCGCGCTTTGCCACATCAAGCACACCGAATACCAGACCCTTGGAGAGGTTGCCTTCGCTAATACGAACCATGTGCTGTACACAAGACGGGTCGTAGGCCACACCCTTCTCCTCAGAGATTTTCATCGGATTGGCAGAATCCATCCATCCTACTACCAGATTAGGAGAAAGAGCACCTGTGGAATAGGCATTGCAGGTGAAGGTGACATATACAGCACCAGCAGCCTCCAGCTCAGGCAGCGACAGTTCAATGTACTCAGCAGTACCAACCATTTCAGGGATGGAACGGATATCGCCAGAGTGCTTGGCACCTACACAAGTCAGATTGTAGTAGGCGCACTCTGCAATTTGGCCGTTCGGCAGTGTAACACGAGCGCTCAAGTCCATATCGAGGTGCTGCGCATGCAAGCCCTTACCCCACTGGAGGAAAAGGCGGACGGCATCACCCTCCACAGGGAATCGGGTTCCCATCAGGGCACAAGATGCATCCTGAATGGTTGCCGAACGATCGCCAACGCTGACAGGTATATTGTACAGAGCGGGATCGATGAAGATGGTCTTCGCCTCTGTCTGCTGG
>JAFZQR010000018.1 GCA_017620295.1 Bacteroidaceae bacterium | reverse complement strand
TCGTCATTCGTCATTCATCATTCTTCATTCGTCATTCGTCATTCATAAATATTCCCCATGAAACACTTTACAATTCTTTTATTTGTATGTGCAGCCATGCTGAACGGCACAGGCGTGATGGCTCAGAACGACTGGGCGAATTTCGAACGTTATGAACAGGCCAACCAGGATGTGAAGAACCAACCACAAGAACAGCGCAAGGTGGTGTTCATGGGCAACAGCATCACCCAGAACTGGGCAAGTATGCATCCAGAGTTCTTCAGCGACAATGGCTATATAGGCCGTGGCATCAGCGGGCAGACGACATATCAGATGGTGCTGCGCTTCTATGAGGATGTAGTAGGTCTGCACCCACTGGCAGTGGTAATCAACGGCGGCACTAATGACATCGCCCAGAACAACCACCTCTATGTAGAAGACCGCACGTTCCAGAACATCACCATCATGGCACAGATTGCCAAAGCCAACGGTATTAAGGTGATCCTGTCGTCCATCACCCCATGCGACCATTACACATGGCGTCCTGACGTTAAGAACGTCATAGCCAAAATCCGAAGCCTGAATGAGCGCATCCGTGCCTATGCAGCAGCCAACGGGTTTGAGTATGTTGACTACTTCGCAGCTATGGCAGACACCGACGGTGCCATGCGCGACGGCATCTCACAGGAGGGCTGTCACCCCAACCTCGCAGGCTATGCCATCATGGAACCTTTGGTACAGGATGCTATCAAGAAACTACTCCCTTGAAATTCAATATTTTTGCAGCTCATGCTGTTATCACGTTAAAAGAAGATTATGATACACAATATAGTTTTTGATTTTGGAGGGGTCATCTTCGACCTCGACTACGACGGAGCCGTTGCAGCATTCAAACGAATGGGACTCGCAGATGCCGACCAGCGGCTCGACCGCTACCACCAGCGTGGGGTGTTCGAATTGCTCGAATCGGGCAAGATTGGAGTGGATGCCTTCGTGGAAGAGCTGTCCAAGATGTGCAACCGGCAATTGACCTACGCTGAGCTGCAGACAGCATGGCTCGGATATGTTGGCGGGGAAGTGGACAAGCAGAAGCTGAACTATATCGACGATTTGCGAACACGCGGCTACCGCACCTTCCTACTGTCCAACACCAACCCCTTCGTACAGGCATGGGCAGAGAGCGCAGCCTTCAGCGAAGCAGGCCGCCCGCTGGGCAGCTATCTGGAGAAGTGCTACACCTCATTCGAGATTGGCATCATGAAACCCGATGCCGCCATCTTTCAGCACATGCTCAACGATGCCCAGCTAAAACCAGAAGAAACCATCTTCCTCGATGACAGCCAAGCTAACATCGCTGCTGCCGCCGCACTGGGCATACAGACCCTCCTCGTGGAAAAGAACGAGGACTGGCGCGAAGCTCTGGACGAGAGACTAAAAGAGTAACTAATATGAAACTGATTTATTTTCATGGGTTTGGCTCATCTGGGGCCAGCGGCACCGTTGAGACCCTGCGCAAGCTGCTGCCAGAGGCTGAGATAATAGCCCCCGACATACCCATAGACCCTGTGGAGGCACTACCCTACCTCAGACAGCTCTGTGCTGACGAGCAGCCCGACATAGTGGTGGGAACAAGCATGGGCGGGATGTATGCACAGCAGATGAGAGGATTTGTACGCATCTGCGTGAACCCAGCCCTTAACATGTCAACAATGAGCAGCGTACTCAAAACAGGCGAACACCAGTTCTTCAACCGACGCAAGGACAACCAGAAGACGTTCCGCATCACACGTGACATCATTCAGCACCACAACCAGATGGAACGACAGCAGTTCAAGGACATCACCGACTGGGACCGCGAACACTGCTACGGACTCTTTGGCATCAACGACCCCATGGTGAAGACCTATGACCTGTTCCACAAGCACTACCCTCATGCCATCCGTTTCGAGGGCGAACACCGTCTGAACGAGAAAGTAATACGCAAGGCACTCCTGCCCCTCATCCTACAACTAACCCAAACGGATGCCAGCCAAGCGTAGTATTCATTTTTTACAACGAATTAGACGAATTAGACGAATTGGACGAATTGCCTGTCTTCAACAATTCGGATAATTTGTGTAATTCGTTGTAAAGAACAAGCAAGAGGCTGTGTCATGCATTTTGACACAGCCTCTTGCTTGTTTATGTTGACGATAAGACTAGCGAGTCGTTGGGCTTATCACCACTTTCTTACCGTTAACGATGTACAGTCCCTGACGCAGCGAACTGCGTGAACCAACACAGCGTCCTGAGAGGTCATAGACTTGTCCATCCGTCTGACCATTGTCGGTCATTTCAAGCTCTTGGATGGCATTGGGATTTTCCGGTGAGAAGTCGTCGTTGTTGGTAAGGTACATCTCATCAACCACGATGTTGCCATAGCCAGCGCCCCAGAAGCATACGATGCGTATGTTGGTCAGGTCGAGAGGCTGACCCTTTTTGTTGCCAGAAGTGTACTTGGCTTTCTGCAACCTGACAACAACACGCTTGGAAGAACCGAAGCTGCCTGAGCTAGGATTGGAATAGCAGTCGCCCCAGATGCTGGAAGAGGTGAAGATATTGAGGTGAGCATCGCAAGTCTGAACCTTTGCCAGCTTGATGACAAGATACTTGAAGTCGGAGAAATCAACACCGTTAGGATATTCCCATCCCATCTGACCATACTGTCCAGGAGCGAAGGTATGGGTAGCCTCGTCATAGGTACCATTGGCATAGAGGGAGGTGTTGATATACTGCGCGCTGAACGGGAAGTAGGATGAGTGAACATTGAATGTCAGCTTGAACTCATTGCCCATTGGGTCAACGTAGGAAGCCGTGACGTCAACATCGCCGTACTTCAGGCCACGTACCATACCACCTGAGAACGAAACAACATCGGCAACACCTACAGTAAATGCAGCCTTAGCACCAACATCCTCGGTGTGTCCGTCGCGGAATGTGGCAATGAGCTTGAGCGGCTTGCTATTGCCAATCATCACATCAACAGACTCCGACTCCAGCTCAACCTTCTCCGCCGTAAGCATGTCGGCATTGAAGGCCTCGAAGGTCTCAGGATAGTAGTTTGACTCATCGTAGCTGGCCTCTGTCGAGAACCAGTCGAAGTCGGCATAGCCCATTGCGTAGGTTGCTGCATCGGAGGATTGCCCTGTGTTGTAGCAGAAGATACCGAAGCGAGCGCCAACAAACACCGTGAGGCTGTAGCCCAGCTCTGTCTGACTGCCAAGTTTGGTGAAGGTCTCGTTGTCGAGCGAGTAGTAGAACTGCGTCAGATTAGTCGATTTTGTGTGACCAGCACGCAGGTAGATGACACTGTCAATGTCGAGGTCAAGAGTCTGCTCGGCAGGTACGAACTTGTCATTCGGGCGCAACGAGTCCTGCCACCATATCAGCTGCGTCTTGCCATCCTTGATTTGCACCGCAATGGCTGCATACGGGTCTTGGAACACGCATATACCGGCACGGTCACCCTCCAGCATGTGGCTCACATCAAGGCGCACCGTACCCGTTGACTCTGTCGATTCCTTTCCATGCAGGGCGAAGATGCGCTGGGTGAGCATGTTGCGGGCCTGGGTGAGACGGCTGGTGGTGCTGCATGAGTGCAGACGCAACCATCCCTGACGCTCGAACAGCGACCAGGCACCATCATTAGGATTGTGGTTCCACTCCCACTGCATACCAAGAGGGTATGTACGGAAGTTGTCGTTGGTGGGCAAGGCTGCGCGGGGATAGCCTGCCCCCACATTTGGCTTATTATACATGGTATATGGCACACCTTTGTTGCCAACAACTGGCCAACCATCTTCCCAAACCACAGGTTGCAGGTTGGGCATACGTCCGAAGCTGCCCAAGTCTTGCTGGAGTATCGTCCACCACTCACCTGTCTGTGTTTCGACAAGAGCGCCTTGATGAACGGTGTTGGGAGAGCCGTTGATAACCTTTTCCACCAGCATCTTCTCCTCGTAAGGACCAAAGATGTTCTTCGAGCGGAACACAGTCTGACCAGATGGCCATCCACCGTATGTGGCATATATATAATAGTACTCGCCTATCTTGTAGAGGTGGCAGCCCTCCAGCTGTGGCTTATCGCTGATTACGTTCTGCTCACGGATGTAGTTGAAGTCCTCGTCAAGCTCGCACATCTGTATGTTGCCAATGCCACAAGCCACATAGACCTTTCCATTGTCAAACAGCATACCCGGGTCGTAGTATATGCGTGACAACTTCTTCTTCTCCCACTTACCTTCTGGGTTGGTTGTAGTGAACAGATAGCCACCAGCATCATTGCCGTTGATGAGAATGTAGAACTTACCGTTATGGTACTTCATCGAACATGCCCACATACCAGCTGCGTATGCGTTCCTATCGTTCAAGAGGCTGTAGCGTTCATTATCCGACAGTTGCTCCAGCGGTTGAGCGCAGTACTCCCAGTTGACCAGGTCCTTCGACTTGATGATAGTGCATCCTGGGAAGTGGTGCATGGTAGTTGTTACCATATAATATGTATCGTTCACACGTATTACATCGGGATCAGGGAAGTCGGCATAGACAACAGGATTCTTGAACTTGCCATTACCCTGGTCACTGACGAAAGACGTCTTGAAGTCGGCATGAGGCCAGTCCTTGGTGTAATAGTCGGCATACCATTTCATGCAGGCAGCACCACTGGCCTCCTCCAGCCCACCAAAAGCAGGCACCACCTTCTTCTTGCTCAGTAAGGTGTCAAGGTCGAACAGACAAGCCGTGCTGGTCAGCGTCATTGAGATGTTGCCATAGTAGTCAAGAGTGGCCTTGAAAGCCTTGCCCCACTTCGATGTCGAGGCTGTTGCCCATGTGCCATAGTTGTGGAACACCGAGTCGCCAAACTCGTTGAGGTTCTTGAACTCCTTCGGCTCCTTGAGCGGACTCCAATCGACCTCTGTGATGATTACAGGCGATGTCTTCACCACAGGCACAGCTTCACCGAAGCTCCTGATCTTGTCTGATGGCACACAATGGTCATCGCTGCAGCCATACCAGCCTGCATAGTCATGCACGGCATAGCCAATGTTGTAACCCTCTATAGGGTTGCTGGCATAGCTACGGTAGTTGCTCTGATAGCCTGTGCCAGGCACCCAGATAACACCCGTGAAGCCATTCTCACGAATCTTGTCCACGATTGGCTGGAAGTAGTCGTGCAGAGCAGCTGCATCATCCTGTCCGTTAGCATTCTTTATGTTCACAGGCTCGTTGGCCAGCTCGATACTCACCTGTCCAGCATATTTCCTGACATTAGCATTCTGAGTGAAGATATCCCATACGGTGAGCAGGTACTGCTGGTAATAGTCGCCAACCTTCAAGTCATGAGGACACACGCCTGGAGGACGCACCACCACATATAGTTTATGGTTCATCGCCTTCTGTATCAGAGGCCAGTAGAGTGATGTTAGGAAAGTCTTCAACCGCGCTGGGTTAAACTTCTTGACATCGCTCTCACCACCCACCTTGGAGTCATCCTGCTCGGCAGCGCCCTCCCAGCGGTAGCTGTCCGACGGGTCATTAGTCCAGGCAGGATCCATGTGGAGACGGAACACATTACAGTTAGCCTCCTCCATGCCAGCGAAGAGTTTCTCAAAGTAGTCTTTGCACTTCGTGGCACCAGCTGCATCATAATTGGTACCATCGACCCAGCTAGGACCACCCCAGCGATAGCCGTTGAAATACATGCTTGGAGTGTCCATCACTCCATGAAGAACCACGTGGTTGCCATGCTGGTCTACAAGCCATTTGCCATCCACATGCAACGTGGGCAGCGGCTTCACGCCCTGTGCCCACCCTAATCCAGCAAACATAGTTGCTGCTAGTAATAGAATAAAACGTTTCATGTTAAGTTAAAGACAAAAACATCGCCACAAAATTAGACAATACATGCAACACACAAAAGCATTTCACACCAAAAAAACGAAGCGATGCGACATTTTGATGCCATAATGCGACATCACTATATAATAACAGAACAACGGGCAATGAGAAAAGAGCAAGGGAATAAAAAACGCATCCTATTGCAGCTATTGCAGAATAGTCCTACCTTTGTGTCGAAACAACAAAAACAAATCCTCAGCCATGACACACTTTTTGAATAGTATTCCGCATAATTTCCATCATTTATACAACTGTCTTATGCAGCCATCCCCCCCCCACCTGCATAATTACTCCTCATGCATTCTAGCCATTGCATTGCAATCAAACCGCATTTCACACCTGATATATGCCTCGTGTCACCTCCGACACGAGACATTTTTACCCCATTTAACTTTTTTCTCGCACACACGCCTTATATGACAGACCTTTTTGTTTAATTTTGTCCTCATTAAAGGCACAAAATGCATATTTCAGCCAGATTTATTCCCATATATTTGCGAATGAATATACTATAGAAAAGAGGGTTGAATCAGTGAATAAGAAATATAATCATCGATGCCAATGGCAGCGGACAATGAAGAGGCAAACATCGCACTGTGCGATGGACGGAACGAAGAGAAAAAATGATAAAATAATGGAAAAAGCACCTGTCAAACATAACAGACTGCGGCGGATGGAGGAGCATGACTATACAGCGGCATGCATCTATCATATTACGGTAACGACGGCAGACCGCAAGCGCGTTCTAGGCTCGCTTGTGGGCGATAGTTCTGATTCAGCAAAGATAGAGCCAACGGCCTTGGGCGAATATGTGGCTGAGGCTTTTCGGAAGATAGCAGCAGAGACAACGAAGAAGACTGGCTGCCGAGTGCAGGTACTCCATTATCAAATTATGCCAGACCATTTTCATGGCATTATTTATGTTCGCGACACGCTTCCTGCTGATTATACCTTGGGAAAGATAATCGCAGCATGGAAGAGCAATTGTACACATGCGCTTTGGAAGGATTGCATCGCACTGAAGTGCGACGAACGGAACGAAGAGATGTCTTCGTTATGTTCTCTGAACTTTAGTTCGGAGAAGCCCTCTCTCTTTGCGCGCGGATTCAATGATCGCATCTTATTCCGCAAGGGACAATTGCAAACATGGATAGCGTACCTGAATGATAATCCGCGAAGACTCTGGCTCAAAGCCCATTTCCCTAATCGTCTGCGCAAAGTCTATGATTTCGTGGCAGGAAAGAAGGGACACAAATATACTGCCGTAGGTAATACGTTTCTAGTTACATATCCAGAGCGACTGCAAGTGCGCTGCCATCGCAACCTAACAGAGGAGCAGATACAAGCGGAGGTTGCGACATATCTGAAAGAAGCACGACGGGGAACGGTGCTGATATCGCCTTTTATTTCGCCAGCAGAGAAAGCGGTATATGATATGTGTTACAAGGAGAAATTGCCGCTGATACATATTGTAAATCGAGGGCTGGATGGGAAATTTACTTACCCTGCTGGCAGGGATCTGACGGGATGTTCGGATGGGTTCATGCTGGTACTGGCACCTTATACGGATTATAGCGCAGAAACAGCGGCGAAAAGAATTACACGAGCGCAATGTCTCGACTTGAATGGCTATGCTGTTGATTTGGCTAGCATCGCACTAAGTGCGATGAACGGAACGAAGAACACTTAACGAGATAAAATGAAAAAAGAATCGATATGAAAACAAAAGGCACATTTCTGTTAATTTGTCTGGCTATTTGCCAAATGGTGGTTGCCCAGGCCACTGAACCACTCAATCTTAGGTATTCACGACCTGCATCATTATGGACTGATGCGCTACCTGTAGGCAATGGCCGAATGGGGGCTATGGTATATGGTGGTATCGCTGTTGATGAGATCCAGCTCAACGAAGCCACTTTCTGGGCGGGAGGTCCACACCGAAATGATAACCCTGCCGCGTTGGAGGCTCTTCCCGAAGTGCGTCGTCTCGTATTTGAAGGAAAGAACATGGAAGCACAGCAGCTCATCAACCGCACATTCCTTTCTGGGCGCAATGGCATGCCTTTCTGCACTCTTGGTTCATTGTTTATTCTGCGTCCAGGAGCCGACACCGCAGCCATCAGCGATTACCACCGCAGTTTGAATATTGAAGATGCTATAGCAACCACAATGTGGAAAGAGGCAGGCATTGATTATCGAACCGAGGTTATCGCATCCCTGCCCACGGGAATCATTGCCCTGCACCTGACAGCCTCTAAGCCTCATAGCCTCACGTTCTGTCTGCAATTCCGTTCACCGCTGCCCACATTTACTACCACCGAAGAGAACAAACGCCTCGTGGCTCGTGCCGAAGGCATGGAACATGAAGGAGTGGCTGCTGCACTGAACATGGAGATGCAGTTGGAAGCTCGAGTGCAGGGAGGCAAACAGACGTTGACAGACTCCACGTTGACGGTTACAGATGCTACCGAGGCAACCATCTACATCGCTGCAGCTACAAACTTTGTCAATTACAACGATGTTTCAGCGTCAGCACATACGAGAACGGAAGAAATGCTTCATGCTGCCACACGGCAGTCATGGAAGCGTTTGCTACGCGAGCATAACGAGATGTATCACAAGTACTTTGACCGCGTTAGCCTACAACTGGATGACACCGCGCAGCAAATTGAAAATAGTAAATCCCTTGATACGGACGTGCGTGTACGACGCTTTGCCGAAAGCTCAGACAGCCTCACATGTTCTGACCCATCGCTGCTGGAGCTGCTGTTCCAATATGGCCGCTACCTTCTCATATCATCTTCACAACCGGGAGGACAGGCAGCCAACCTGCAAGGACTGTGGAACAAGGACACCAAGCCCATCTGGGACTCGAAATATACTATCAACATCAACACTGAGATGAACTACTGGCCCGCTGAAGTCTGCAACCTCAGCGAACTGGCAGAGCCGCTTTTCAGCCTCATTGAAGACATCAGCCATACAGGACAACAAACAGCACACTCTATGTATGGCGCCAAGGGATGGTGCGCCCACCACAACACTGACATCTGGCGGACTACGGGTATGGTAGATGGTGCTTTCTGGGGGGCTTGGCCCAATGGTGGTGCCTGGCTTACTACCCACCTGTGGGAACACTATCTGTTCACAGGCGACCTCAAATTCCTGGCTCGGGCCTACCCCATCATGAAGGGTGCGACCGACTTCTACCGCTCTTTCATGGTTCCCCATCCACAGTACGGATGGCTCGTGACTTGCCCATCGGTGTCGCCGGAACACGGACCTCAAGGCGAGTTCAACAATTCTGCATCTGTTGTCGCCGGTCCAACTATGGACAACGAGATTGTACGTGATGTGGCTACACAGACCCTGCATGCTGCTCAAATCCTAGGCTTAGACCATGCCTACCGCGACTCGCTACAAGCCTTCATCCATCAGTTGCCGCCACTTCAGATAGGACAGTACGGCCAGCTCATGGAGTGGCTCGAAGATGCCGACAAACCTGACGACCACCATCGCCACGTTTCACATCTCTACGGTCTCTACCCTAGCAGCCAGATAACCGCACGTCGCACACCAACAATCTGGGACGCCTGCCGAGTAACCCTGAACCAACGCGGCGACGAGGCAACGGGCTGGAGCATTGGCTGGAAGCTTAACCTCTGGGCACGCCTGCAGGATGGGAACCACGCCTACAAGCTAATACGTTCACTCATCAACCTGCTGCCAAGCGATGCCGTTAGCAACGAATTCCCTGCCGGTCGCCTCTACCCCAATCTCTTCGATGCCCACCCACCCTTCCAGATTGATGGCAACTTCGGATTCACAGCTGGAGTGGCTGAGATGCTTCTGCAGAGCCACGACGGCTGCCTACACCTGCTTCCAGCCCTACCTGCTGCGTGGCCTTCGGGCAGCATCAAAGGACTACGGGCACGAGGCGGCTACGAAGTGGATATCCATTGGGTTGACAGCAGGCTTAACGACGCAAAGATACAAAGCCGGTTCACACAGGAGTGCAAACTGAAGGTTGCCGAAGGAATAAGCATAAGGATTACAGACGACAAGGGAAAACTTGTGGATAGCTCTTTGGACAACGGACTAATACGATTTCAATGTGTAGCCAACCGCAGCTATACAATCAGGTGTGCTGATTAATCTGTATGAACTGCTGGAAAAAGACGCATTTTCAGCTGCAGCATTAAGAATAGCGTGATTTATCCGCACAGCTCCAACTCACACAACTCATTGTATTTCAAAAGCTTACAAAAAAAACAAATAAAACAGCGCTGCAAAAATCGGATAATATTTTGTCCGTTTTGAATAGAAATTCATATATTTGCACAAATTATATCTGGCTGGATACTGATGACAGCGTCCAACGAAAGCACATTGTCTAATGTGCAAACTCGACGAGGCGAGACGTCCTCCTCGAACATTAGGTTTACCCCTGATGTTTTCCCCGAGGCAAAGAATACTAGAACCGGGGTGTCGGTGAGGTATGTGCCAGACGCAACAAAAGAGTGGTTTGTGTTCCGTGCCTCATACAGGCGAGAGGACAAAGCGTCAAACTTCTTGATTGATGACGGGACATACACCTATATAGCAAAAAAGTATGTGGAGAAACACATCCACGGAAAGCGTCAACGTTTTCTGGCGACCTTGATTCCCAATCTGGTATTTGCCTACACAACTAAGCAAAAGGCTGATGAATATGTTAACAGTACACCAGCACTATCCTACCTTAGTTACTATTACAACCACTTTGAGAATAATGCACAACAGAAGAATCCGCCACTTACGATTCCGCTCGAACAGATGAACCAATTTGTACAGGCAACCAGCAATAGGAACGAGCATCTGTTGTTTGTTGATGAGTCACAATGTCACTATAAAGGAGGAGAAAAGGTCGTGGTGACAGAGGGAACATTCAAAGGCGTGAAAGGAAGAGTGGCTCGCATAGCAGGACAACAGAGGGTTGTTGTTGAATTGTCAACCATCGGACTCATCTCCACAGCATACATACCTACCGCATTTATTAAGACTATTGAATAGCACAGCAAATGAAGAAGAACCTATTATATTCACTAATACTCCTCACATTGCTTTTGGCTACCAGTTGTTCAGCCCCCAAGAACGTTGCCTACTTCCAGAACGCAACGGAGATAATCGGCATGACACTGCAAAACGAACAGCCGTTCAGATTGCGTCCCAAAGACAAGATTAATATTGTGGTCAACAGCACCGACCCTATGCTGGTGCAGCAGTTCAATCTGCTTTCCACATCGAGCAGTATGCGTGCTTTGGGAACTAATTTATCACCACAAACATCAGTTGGAAACGTTAGTGTAGGCCAAAGTCAGATATTGGCATATACGGTCGATGAACAAGGTGATATAGATTTTCCTGTATTGGGCAAAATAGCAGTTGAAGGCAAGACTCGCCAGGAGGTTGCAGCCCACATACGTTCAAGACTTATAGAACGAGACTTGGTGAAAGACCCTATAGTTATCGTCGAATACGTGAATTTGGGTGTTGTTGTACTTGGTGAAGTTAATCGTCCCGGTCGCATCGATGTGATGAAAGACTACTTCACCATTCTTGATGCTATTGCAGCATGTGGCGACCTGACCATCAACGGAGAACGTGACAACGTGATGGTGTATAGGTCTGTAGATGGTGAAGACCAGACCTACACCATCAACCTGTGCGATCGTCAGGATGTTCTCACTTCACCTGCATTCTATCTGCAGCAAAACGATGTGGTCTATATATCGCCCAACAACAAGCGCAAACGAGAATTCCGCTCGACAGGCAACATCTTCAACCAGCCAGCAATCTACCTTTCGCTGGCCTCGCTGCTTACCACAATTGCCGTATTATTGTTGAAATAAAAATGTCTTGAAGATGGCAGAGACAACAAACAAAAAAAGCGAAAACTTCCTTACAATTATCGACTTGTGGCGACTATGTATCACTCGTTGGCGCTGGTTTGTCGCATCAATGATAATATGTCTGCTGTTTGCTGTCAAGCATCTCGTGACAGCACCCTATCTATATAGCAGATCAGCCACCATCATGCTACGTGAGGACGTTACTGGCAATAACGCTTCCGATAGAAGCATCAAGGACTTCAACGAAATAGGATTTGTCAATCAGAAAAACAAAGTTACCGATATCGTTCGTCATTTCACATCATTGGACGTGCTTTTAGAAGTGGCTAGTCGCTCAGAGGATTCGTTAAGTTGGGGTGAGGTGTTCTCAAAAGCCGAGGACATACAGAGTAGGCTAAGCGTTGAATGTGACGGAAAAGAGTCGAATATCATCAACCTTAGTTATCTGGATTTCTCCACAGCGGAAGCCGAACGTATCCTAACCCTCATCCTGACAGTCTATAGCGAAAAGTGGATACTGGATAAACAAGAAATCATTCGCAGTACATCACGCTTTATTGATTCCAAGTTAGATTTATTGGAACGCGAATTGGACATTGTGGACGACAGCATCTCATCCTACAAGAGTCGTTTTGGTATCACGGAGATTGAGAATGTGAGCAACATATATCTTCAACAGCAGAGTGAGGCCGATGCCGAAATCCTGAAACTGAGCAATCAGAAGGCAATGGCTGAATACATCCGCAGTCTGCTTGAAGATGAATCCGCGCAACAACAACTGCTGCTGGTAAACTCAGGCATTAACAACACCCTGATAGAATCTCAGATTACACTTTACAACAGCCTCTTGCTGCAAATGCAGAGCCACATGGAGTACACATCAGGGCAGAATCCATTGATAATCAATCTAGAGAAAGAGTTGGAAAGCCTTCGCAAAAACATCTATGCCAATGTCACCAATCATATCCGTACCATCGATATCCAACTGAATTCATTGCAAAGCTATCACGGAGAAACCTCCTCGAAGATTTCATCGAAACCAACTCAAGCTAAGCACCTCATATCAATCGAGCGCGAACAGAAAGTCAAGGAGAGTCTCTATCTCTACCTGCTCCAGAAGAAAGAAGAGAACGAAATCAGCCTTACCTATCAGTCGGCTCCAATCAGGATTATCGATATACCCCACGGTAGCGGCAAGCCCACCTCTCCAAAAAGGATGATGGTTCTTTTCGCTTCGCTCTTCATAGGTTTCCTACTTCCTCTTACGTTCCTCTTCATTCAAGCAACGTTTGACGAAACCGTTCATAAGGGTAAGGACATCACCAGCTATCCCAATATCAATCTTGCAGGAATCATACCGGAAATCAGGCATGAGCGAACACTGTCGAAACTGTATCGAATCATCACCCATAGAGAACATCCGGCAGGCATCGTGGTAGCCAATGGTTTGAATAATAACGTCAACGAAGCATTCCGCCGCATCCGCACAAAAATCGAGCAGATGACAATAACAGGCTCCGACAAGGAAGCCAAGGTGTTTATGGTGACTTCCTTCAACAAGAATGCGGGAAAAACATTTGTATCAACAAATTTGGCTGTGACGCTTGCCATTCACCAAAAACATGTGTTATTCATTGATGCTGATTTGCGACATGGATCAGCATCACAAATTTTCAGGACCGATGGCTTCGGTTTCGCAGATTATCTTAAAGGAACAGAACAACAACTGTCTTCACTCTTGCATCGCCATCCAGACTATCCAACTCTTGACATTCTTCCTGCTGGTACTCTTCCATCCAATCCCACGGAGTTGTTAGCCAGTGCCCCATTCACCCATCTCATTGAATCACTTCGCACTCAGTATGACATCGTGCTGATTGACACCCCTCATGCTGACGAGTTTACCGATGCGGAGATTATTGAGCAACAGGCTGATGTCAAACTCTTTGTCGCACGAGCCGGGCTATTGAAACGACAACGACTAGAAGATTTAGTATCAATGCAAGAGGAGGAAAAAGCCAAGCCCTTAACAGTTGTATTAAATGCTGTAGAAAACTTATATTATAAATCATGAGTTATCAAGTCCATCCATCCAGCTATATCGATGACAATGTCACGATTGGTGACGGCACTAAGATTTGGCATTTCTGCCACGTACAGCGCGGTGCCGTGATTGGCGAGAACTGCTCCCTAGGACAGAATGTGAACATCGGCAACAATGTAAAGATTGGCAACGGGGTTCGCATTCAGAACAACGTGTCCGTATATGAAGGCGTTGAGTTAGAGGACAATGTATTCTGCGGTCCGTCATGTGTGTTCACCAATGTACTCGTGCCACGTGCTCATTTCCCTGTACATGGGCAGTACAACAGAACACTTATCAAGGAAGGAGCCTCTCTGGGTGCCAACTGCACCATTGTATGTGGCCACACAGTAGGACGCGGAGCCATGATTGCCGCAGGAGCTGTTGTCACCAAGGATGTTCCTGACTTCGCCCTCATGGCAGGTGTACCCGCCCGCCAGATAGGCGTCGTCAATGAGCAAGGCGAAATTGTGGAAAGATTGAAATAGACTCAATCGAGAGGAAAAATCGTAAATAGTCAATTGTCAAATAATCAATATACGAGATGCAATTCAGAGATTTAGCCAAGCAGTATCAGATACTGAAAGCTGATATAGATAAAGCCATGTCAGACGTGGCGTCACAGGCTCATTATATCATGGGGCCGCAAGTGAAGGAACTGGAACAACAGTTGGCTGAATATGTCGGAGTAAAGCACTGCCTCACCTGCGCCAATGGCACCGACGCGCTAACGCTGGCCTTAAAGGCATGGGGAATTGGAGAAGGAGATGCTGTATTTGTTCCGGATTTCACGTTCTTCGCTTCCGCTGAAGTGGTCGCACTCGAGGGAGCCACACCCATATTTGTGGATGTTGATGATGTCACCTTCAATATCGATGTCAAGAGTTTAGAGTTTGCCATACAACAAACACTGGCAGAAGGGAAACTGACACCAAAGGTGGTAGTTGCAGTTGACCTGTTTGGTCTTCCCGCTAACTACCCAGCAGTGAGAGCTGTAGCCGAGAAGTATAGCCTGCTCATACTAGAAGACGGTGCACAAGGTTTCGGTGGCAGCATCAATGGTCAGAAATCATGTTCCTTTGGCGATATTAGTACGACCTCTTTCTTCCCCGCCAAGCCCCTTGGCTGCTATGGCGATGGCGGTGCCGTATTCACAGACAACGACGAATGGGCCACACTCATAGAGTCATACCGTGTGCATGGCAAGGGTACTGACAAATATGACAATGTCCGCATAGGCATTAACTCCCGTCTGGACACCCTGCAGGCTGCTATTCTGCAAGTTAAGCTCCGTGCCTTTGACGATGAAGTGGAACGTGTAAACGAGGTTGCACGCGCGTACACGCGTACATTAAATAAATATGTGAAAACACCTGTCATACCCGAGGGCTATCGCTCCAGTTGGGCGCAGTACACCATCCAGCTTCCAGATGAGGCAACACGCAATAATCTGCAATCCGCATTGAAAGCTGCAGGCATCCCATCAATGGTCTATTATCCGAAGACCATGCACGATCAAACTGCTTTCAACAATTGTCAATCATCAAATATCAATTATCAATCATATTCCGCTGCCCGCCTCTGCCGTACTGTGCTATCACTTCCAATGCACCCATATATGTCGCTGTCAGAGATTGAGTTCATTTGTTCAAGCCTTATAGCATCGGTGTAAGATAATATAAATGAATAGTTGTCTGTGAAAGTAACTATCAAAAATAGGTTGAATCATATTCCACGTCTGAATGACTGTTTGGACGAATGGAATCATGAGATGAAGGTTGGCGATATATTGGAATGTACAGCCTACACTTCAGCCCAGGAATATCGTACTATCAGGAGAAAATATCCTCTTGGAATAAGCAACATCATCATTCCCTTGTCGTACATTTGGAATGATATGTGCCCGAAGATGAAGTGGAGCCGCGGCATTTATTTATATTTGACCCAAGGACAACACCGTTCTTACAGCCACACAGAGATCTTGGGGCGTATTTGTCGTGCCGGATTCCGCATTATCAGTGAGAAAAATGAAAGAGGCCATCTACATATTGTCGCGGAAAAAAGGTCAGAACCATTAGAGTACAATGAATCTACAGAGTCACCGCTCCTGAGGTTATATCGAGTTGGCAAGGACGGCAAAATGATAAAAGTGTACAAATTCCGCACAATGTATAGCTACTCACAGTATCTTCAGGACTATGTTTACGAACGAAACAAACTGAACAGAAGCGGAAAGCTAAAAAATGACTTTCGTGTGAATATATGGGGAAAACTATTCAGATCTGTGTGGTTGGACGAGCTACCAATGCTGTGGAATGTGATTCGTGGAGATATGAAATGGGTAGGTGTACGTCCCCTGTCGGAACACTTCTTCTCACTCTATACTCCAGAGATGCAGAAACTGCGCACCAAGGTAAAGCCAGGTATGTTGCCGCCTTTTTATTATGAGAAGGAAACACCTAAGGGACTTGATGAAATCCAAGCATCAGAACGTCGTTATGTAGAAGCATATCTGAAACATCCCATCCTCACCGACTGGCGCTATTTCTGGGGAACTGTTTACAACATTCTGATTAAATCAAAGCGAAGTAAATAATCAACAATATTAACTAACATAATACCATTATGAAAAAATCAATTAACTATTTTGGGAACGTGTGCGTCTATGCATGCCTTCTGTTTGTCGCGATATCATGTAATGATACCGACGACTTCTTCTCTTCTAAAAGCAATGAGAACAATTCCGAAGAAGCTTATGACTTTGATTTCTCCACTACACGAGATGTCGATCTAATTGTGGAGTACAATGGCTTTGAGACCTATGGTCCTGTAAGATTCAGTGTTTATGACACCAACCCCATAGTTGGCGAAAACACAGATTACGAGTACATGAACGAGAACATTAAGCCAATTATCGAACTCTACACCGACAATAGAGGCAAGTTCGACCAAACCATCAATCTGCCGACCTATGCCAAAGTGCTTCACATCGTGACAGGTAATCTTGCCATTGGCTTTAGCCATACCATGGTGGAAGTGGTTAATGGTGAAGCCAAAGCTGTGATTGATAACGACGGCTCAACAACTCAATCACCAATGGTCACACGCGCTGCAGGCCCGGGAGAATCAACCCAAGACATGTCGAAGCTGAAAAGCACAGCCTACGAAGTAACCTCAAGCGGTACTCCAACGAGCGTACAAGTCTATAAGGAGTGGGTAACTCCTTTAGGCACATGGAACTCTGCCAGTGGCCGACCTGACTACCAATTGAATAAGGCTACTGCTAATCCAGGTCTGATACTTTCTGAAAATGAGGTTCAAAGTATGTACAACACCGTATGTAATTTACTTCCAAACAGCAAAGATAATTCACGGTATCAGAACTCGTCCGACCTTACACTGAAAAAAGCTTCGGAAGTTAGCCTCACAGTATTGGGCAGCTTTACCTGTTGGAACAGTACGCTTGGCTATTACTACTATGACATGAATACCCCACCAACGTCCCGGGAGGATTTGAACATCATTATGCTTTTCCCTAACACCCAAGATGGCCAAAGAGATTTGAGTTGGAATTATCAAGGCAATATCGGTACAAAGCGCGGAGATGTTATTCAGCTAAAGTACTATCCCAACATTGCTTCTGGTGATTTGTCTGGTGAAACCACGACATTCCCCGCAGGTACCAAGATTGGTTTTATTATGAGGTCTAATGCTTGGGGCATGATGGGTGACGAATATTGTTCAATAAAGAAGGGTGGTTCCAAGTGGAATAAAAAAATGAATATTTGGGCCTCTTCTACTGATGGTATGTCATACGCCAATCCAAAGATTAATGGATCATTTTCGAAGCCCAATCCCAATGGAAAAGCCCGCACTGCTGAATTCTCCTATACGACTTCTGATGGCATCAAATATGTTATCTTGTCGTTCGAGGACGCTTGTGATGACTATGACTTCAATGACCTGATATTCGCCCTCAACCCTGCCGATGTATTTGTGGCAATTGATGAATTAGCAAAGGACAAGACCACTCGTCATGGTGTGTATGCATTTGAGGACAGATGGCCATCCCATAGCGACTACGACATGAACGATGTGATGGTGGACAGTAAGCATGAGATCTATTACGAAAATGGATTAGTCAGGAAAGAATGCTATAATCTGACTACTTATCAGAACTTTGTGTCAGATAAGAGTGGACTGGCTATCAGGCTGAAAACAAAGGTAACTCCCAAAAGCATCGTGATGAAGAAGATTTCTTCCGGTGAGACTACGGCTAAAACTGTTACTTTCACAGAAGATGAAACAGATAAGGGCGTGTATTACCTGACCAGTGATATCACTCGGGATATTAATAGCACATATATTTTCGAAATCACATATTCCACTACACAGGTTATTGCTAAGCTGGCCGATATTGAACCATTCATTTATGGCACCAGAAAGAACAAAGATGATGAATACACTCGCTGGGAGGTTCATCAGCCTGGTTGTGGACCGACATCACACATGGACATGAGCTACTTCAGAACACACGATGATTTCTCTATATTCCATGATGGAGGTTGGTATAAGAGCAACACAGAATACCCATTTGCATTCTATTTAGACAATGCTACTGCTGAAGATTTCTTCGAGACCATTCTCAACCCTGATAATGAAAGCGTCGCTATCAGTGAATTCTATCCTGGATTTATTCCTTGGTCTTTGAGTAAGGGTGCAGAAAATGCAGACTGGTATATGCATCCTATGAAATAAGTAGGTGTTCAAAATTATTTTATGAATCCACTTTAAAAAGTCGGATAGTCCGACCGATTAATATATTACGTTAGTTTAACACAATATCGCTCTTTGACATTTTGCAATCTGGAGATAATAGTGTACCTTTGTACTATCAATACGAGGTATCACATGTCAT
>JAFZQR010000017.1 GCA_017620295.1 Bacteroidaceae bacterium | reverse complement strand
GGGCGTTCTGCAGGTCGAGCAGGAAGATGGAATAGAGCATGCGCAACACCTCGCCTTTGTAGATGTGGTCGGACTGTAGACAGTCGATGATTTCGCGCATCTTCACGGACAGATGCTGTGCAGCATCTGGAGGCAGCGTCTGTTTCGGTTCGTGCAGCTGTACGATGGGCAGATAGGCCAGATGTACGAGGTCGTGGACAGATGGCGCCTCGATGGTGACATGCTCATCGGCCATCAGGCACAGGCCGTGAAAATCGTCGGAAGTGCCGATAACATCGACGGGCTGGCCTGGCGAATAGGTGTACAGGTCGTTGGGATGCAGCGTCAGATCGCGGCCGTTGTAGTGAATCGTCATCCACCCTTTGTCAACCAGCATAAAAGCGAAGCAGGAAACGAATCCCCGCAACAGGTTGACACGAAGGATTTTCACCCCGTCCGTTTCCATACAGTACATCCCGCTGTCCCAGCCTTTTTCGGGCAGGTCGTCGCCAACAACTATCGGCAGATATTCATTCAGAGTGTACATATCGGGGGCAAAGGTATGAAAATAACTCATAGTCGTATCGCCTCAGACAACTTTTGATTTATCGTCCGCCTTACAGGGGTTTCACTTCGTTCCACCGCCTGCCTGTGCTCTGGCCGCCCTTTCAGGGTTTCCTCACACCCTGAACCGCCCCGCGTTTTCCCTCAATAACATCCCAATTTCTATTCTTTTTCACGATTGAGAATATATCGCGCTTCCCGATATATTCTCTTTCACGGATAAGTTTTTTTTGTAAGTTTCTAGGAGGATTACAAATCACAAGAATACGATGAAGAAATGTCCCGAAGGGACTATAGACCACAGGCAGGTGGTGAAGAAATGTCCCGAAGGGACTATAGACCACAGGCAGGCGGTGGAGCGATGTCCCGAAGGGACTGCAGACCACAGGCAGGCGGTGAAGCGAAGCGGAACCCCTGTTAACAATGCCATCACCAATATAAACCCCGACGGGGGTGACAGATTAAACCCGACACATCTGTCGCCCCGTCGGGGCTCCGTCCCCATCAACGCAACAAGCAGGGGTTCCGTGCTTCGCACTCCACCACCTGCCTGTGTTCTTACCGCCCTTTCAGGGCTTTCCTAATCTCCGAACGCATACCGCTCGTCGTACTCTATGCCGTATGCCTCCAAAAACAATCGGTACTCCTCTTGTAACGTCCGCTTCTTGTGATGCTCTGCCTGTCCGCGAATGTATTTCACCGTCTTGTCGATGAGCGACGGACTGACGGAGAATGCTCCGTATCCCTCCTGCCATGCGAAAGTATTGTAAGACGGGTCGAGCTGCTTCATCCACTTGCTGCTGTCGGCCTTGACGGCACGGACGAAGTCGGCCAGCGACATCGTCTTCGGCAGCGACGTGAGTATGTGTACGTGGTCCGGCATGCCGCCGATTTCGATTGGCAGCCCGCCAACGCCCTTGATGATGCCGCCGATATAGGCGAAGATGCGCGGCAGGTCCTCCGTCCGCATCTTCACGCCCGTGCTCTTGACGTGGAATATCAGATGAATGTCAATCTTTACCAGTGTACTTGCCATATCGTTTACAGGGGCTTCACCCCTGCCTGTATTCTGTCACCCCATCGGGGTTGTGGTTAATTGTTCGTTCTTCTGCACAGGGGTTCCGCTTCGCTCCACCGCCTGCCTGTGGTCTAAAGTCCCTTCGGGACATTAATTCACCACTTGCCTGTGGCCTTGTCAGGCCTTCGGCCTTCTATCGCTTCAAATCCTCGGCCACCCACAGCACCCACTCGTCGATGTTGTCGGTGAGGCGCTTGGGATATGGGAGGGTGATATAGACATCTGGCTCTATGCCATTCTTTCCAAAGACGTGATGCTCTAAAAACTCTTTTTGTTTAATGCAGGTGGGATAGGTCAGATAGATGTCTGCATTGGGGAGCTTTGTGTAGTAAACATTGCCCGTGAGGTCTGCGCCGTATGTCCTTTCCTTGCCATAGACTTTCGCGCGGTTGCTACCCCCCTTGACGTTATAGGAAATCAAGCCTTCTCCTGCGCTGCATGTGCCGTTGTCTACAATGATAGCTGCTCGTTTGGGCAGAGGCAGGGGAGTGACTTCACTTGCGTCAACCGATGTCCATAACAGAAACTCGCTCTTTCCCAAACTATCCTTGCATTGCGTGAGGAAATCCTTGAAGTACGAATTGTCTGGTTCCATAGATAAGGCATATTCCCAAAAGCCTTGATTGTGTTTCGTGTTGCGGAAGAAATTATCTATAGCCCCCTCGCGCCGATGGTCAACGAGCATAGCAATGAATGGATTCCAAATGTCGGTACTGCCTCCTTCATTTCCTCTCACGTCGATAATAAGATATTCACAGCCTGATTCCTGATAATCCTTTGCAGCCTGCTGTACCCACTCGCTTGTGGGATTCTTGCCTACGCACGATGGCACACGCACCAGCCACGTCTGCTCATCCACCTTGCATGAAACGGGCTTCGGCTCATAGTCCATCATCTTCGAGTAGTCGATGTGAACAGGCTGCTCGTAGCTCTCCCATAACGTCGTGTTATTGAGTTGATAGTGCGTGTCGAAGTTCTTGTAGAACCAGATGGCGTATTCGCAAGCAGCCTTCTCTATGCCAGCCTTGCCCTTGGCAACCTGCTTCCTCAGTCGTTTCTTCAGCGTCTCGTATTTCTTCCGATACCCCTGCTCCATGATAACAGGAAAAGCGGCATAGTTCTCCTCCGTAAAGCTAACCAGATAGTCGTAGTCCTCCAGATTCCGTTGAATGCTATCGGGAACGGCGGCATTTGCAACGAGAGTAAAGAGGGCGAATAGCACACTTATGATGGTTTTCTTCATGATTTATCTGTTTGCAAAAAATGAGCGGATGTCACCGGTTCTATGTCCGTCGGTCTATCCGCTCATTTTGTCTTTACATTCTTTATCTGATTGATGGTCGTTTCAGCAGAATCATGTCGCGGAACATGAGGCGAGTCTCTAACGGGCCGTCCTTTTCAACATCCCAATTGCGATACTGCATCTCCTGTTCGAGCGACGAGAAGAAAAGATTGAGGCCATTGCGCTGGTAGAACTCCAGCAGGTGCGGCTCGTCGTAGGCATCGACGATGAGGTGGCGACAACCGGACTTGTTGTCAGGAGAAGTGAACCAATCCATCACAAAGTCTATGATTTGGGGACCAAGATGGAAGCCTTTGTACTTCAGGTCAACGCCCAACTGAGCAAGCAAGATGGAGGGATAGTTGATGAGTCCCTTCTCATGGTGTACCTCGCGGCCAATCTTCTTCTGGCGGGCATTGGGCAACCGCTTGGTGAAGATGCTGGCATTGGCAACGGTGAAGCCCGCCACGATGTCAGAAGGACTATCAGGCAGCACCCAATAGTAGGTCTTGCCGAAGAGTTCATCTTGGTAAGCCTGTGCTTCGTTATGAAAGAAATCATTAACAGACTTCCGACCACAGTCGAAAGCCTGAATGTTCAGTCCAGGTGTTCCCTGAGGCAGAAAGTCGAGATCATCGAGTGTCATCTAACCCCAAGTTTACGTTGAAGTTCCAAAGAACGTTCCATGATTCTATTAAACCTGTCCTCGCGTTCCTGACTCCACTCCGAACCCGCAAGGTGCTTCGCGTTGTACTCGCACTGCTCGATGAAGCGTTCTGCCACCTCACCCGTGAGCACTGGAATGTTTGTTACTGGTATTGCCATGATTTTTCTCCTATTTTATCTGTTTTCGGGGGCAAGGACGGTGCAAACCGAACGCAATCAAGCTTGCTTGAATTCTTGCGTCTCTTCGGTAGAAAGCGACACCCTTCGGGATGTTGAGCGGCTGAGGCGCCGCCCGTTCTCGTAGCCTTGGCTGCAAATGTACATAGAATTCTTTATCTTGTATCGCTTCGGGCGTTAAAAGTGCGTAATATTCTCATAGTTGTATCGCTTTAGACAATGTTTGTATTGTTTCAGATGTAAATTCGTAGGCAAAAAGGTCGTACCTTTGCGGTCAAATAAATAACAATAATCGTTCAACAACTAAAACAAAAAGTATTATGAACAAGCAGAAATCTATTGAGACATTACAGTTTTTCGTAACTCATCTGGCAGAAGGTGCCATCGTTCACAAGCAGCAGGGTATGATCTTCAAGGCACAGGGCTTGACGAAGCTCGGCGAGAAGTACATCGGCCACTTCAGTGAGGAAATGGGCTGGGTAGAGAAGTTCACAGAGCGCATCCTCGACCTTGGCGGAGAAATCAAGTTCGAAGGCATGAAGAGCCGCGACCTGATTTGCGACCCTATTGAATATGTAAAGGCCGACCTCGCCATCCAGGAGCCAGGCGTTGAGCTGCTGATGAAGTGCATGGAGGGCGTGAAGGACGATCCCACCACCTACGACATGCTGAAGGCTTACCTGAAGGACGAGGAAGAAGACCTCTTCTGGAGCCAGGGCGCAGTGGAACTCATCGAGAAGATTGGCACGCAGAACTGGCTGTTGCTGCAGCTGTAAGTTATTTCTCATGGCATCGCATGGTGCTTCTGCACCTCGGCGCATATAAATTTCTTCTTCACGGGACGGTGTTGCCGGAGTGACTGTACTACGATGCAGACACCACGCAAAGCCGTCCCTTTATTTTCAAATCACTTAAAACACCTTCGATTATGGCAAAGATGAAATGCCCATGTAAGTACACTTACGATCCAGAGAAAGGTGACCCCAAGCAAGGAATACCTCCTGGAACACAGTTTGAAGATTTGCCCGATACGTGGCGTTGCCCCCGTTGCAAGCGGAAGAAGGAGAAGTTTGTACCAGTAGAAGAATAATCCAAACAATAATGACACTATTATGGAAATAAAAGCAGTAAAATTCAGACGTGACGGGTTCTACACCCAGCCCTTCGTCTTCGGTGGTGAAGAAGGCCCGGAAAAATATGACATAAATATCCGATATCGCGGCAGCTTGCAGAACTACCTCATTGATACGGGCAAAGAGGTAATCTTGGTAGATACGGGCTTACCGGCAGGTTTTCCGGAAGAAACACCCGATGAGAAGTCAATGATCTACACCGGAAAGGACATCAGCACCTACATGGAGGCCTTTGCCGCCCTTGGCTACAAGCCTGAGCAGGTGACCAAGATTCTGGTTACCCACAAGCATGCCGACCATACCGGAGAACTACGCAGTTTCCCCAATGCGAAGGTGTATGTGAACAAGGACGAGATGGACGCTGCCGAATTGCAGGGTCTTACAAACCTTGTGCCGGTGAGTTATACCGACGGCCCTTATTATAACTTCCCTGAGAGTCAGAAGATTTGTGACGGGGTGTGGTTCATTAAGGCAAAGGGGCACACCAACGGCAACAGCATCATCGTGGTGGAGAACGACGGACTGTTCTACATGCTTCACGGAGATATTACCTACGTTGACGAGGCTCTGTATGAGAACAAACTCTCTGTGGTCTTCGATGATCAGGCAGCAGCTCGTGAGACACTGGACCGTGTGCGTGAGTTCGTTCGTAACCATCCAACGGTGTACTGCGGTACCCACACCCCGCAGGGCTACGAGAATCTGGAGGCTAAGCGTGTGATGGACCTCGACAATCCCGTGCCGACAGTCCTTGCAGAAGTAGATTTCACTAAACAGGAAGTCAGCGGCAAATATGTCTGCTCTGTCTGCGGCTATGTCTATGACCCTGCTGAACACGACGGTGTGGCCTTTGAAGACCTGCCAGACGACTGGCGCTGTCCCCGTTGCAAACAGCCCAAGGAGAAATTCAACAAGGCATAATGACTTTTCATCCTCTGACGTTGTGCGACCGCGCAACGATGCAGGCAGTTACGCTTCCCTCTGGGCGGCGTAACTGCAACTATACTTTTGCCAACCTTGTTGGATGGAAGTTCCTGTTCGGCACCGAGGTGTGCGTACTTGAAAACGCCGTAGTGCTGCGCTATACTTTCGATGGTCAGCGAGCGTATATGGTTTGTACGTCAGAAGCGTTGTCACTGGAACTTATTGAGGCATTATTTGATGATAGCAATGGAGATTTGACATTGATTGGACTGGAAGACTCGCAAGTTGATCAATTGTCAATTTTGGCTTCGCCGAAGATGCTCACGCTCGGCAGAGTTCAAACAAGCTTGAACTCTGCACTCACTCAATCGCATCTTTCAATTTCTGTAGAGCCGCTTCGTGACCAATACGATTACATCTATCGTCGCACTGATCTCGTAACGCTTCATGGCAGACATCTAAACGCCAAACGCAATCACATCCACCGTTTCCATGCGGAACACCCCGATTTTGAATATTGTCCTCTTACGCCGGAATTCTTTGACGAGTGTCGCCGGCTGATGGAAATATGGCAGGAAGAGAAAAACGAAAACCAAAACGAAAACGAAAACCGGAATGAGACTATCGATGCTGAGCATCGTGTGATGGAGACCATATTCTCGAATTGGGACGCTCTCGGCATGATAGGCGGAAGCATCTTTGTGGACGGTCGTATGGTGGCTTTCACATACGGCTCTGCTGTTACGACCGACACCTTTGACGTTTGTGTGGAGAAAGCCGATCGCCATGTGGAGGGTGCTTTTGCCATCATCAACCAGCAGTTCGCCGAGCATCTGCCTGAGCAATATATCTATCTTAACCGCGAAGAAGATATGGGAATCCCTGGTCTTCGCCAGGCGAAATTGTCGTATCACCCAGAAATACTATTGACCTACAATGCCGTACATATTACAGAGAATGACTGAAGATGACGCACCGTTGACCATTGACTGGATGGTGCGACAATACGGTTTTGACCGCGCTGAGGTGGAGTCGTGGGTGAAAAACTTGCATTTCAACTGGCCGTTGAGTGTCAAGGCTATAGATGAAAACGGGCATGTAATCGGGCTGCTCAATATGAGTGACTATCGAATTGAGGAGGAGACGCCGCAGATTCTGAATGACAAACCAGAGCTGATACGAAGTCTCAACGCCCAGCGTTATATCGCTGTCTTCTCGTTCATTGTAGCTGAAGAATATCGTGGTACCCGATTGAACTACGACATGCTGATGTCAATCATGCCCGAGTTGAAAACCAAATACAATTTCATCTTCATTCCAGTGATGCATCGCCTTAAAACCCATCAATACTGGCAACGTTGGGGTGCGAAGGAGTTTTACCGCGATGCGGATTGTGTGGACTACAAATTGGATATTTAGCTGACGAGAACCCATGCAAATAATACTCGCTTCCGCAAAAATCATGCACGACAAGCTAAGGTCTGTTCCGGACATTAGCCTGTCAACACCTCGTTTCCAGAATGAGGCTGATGCTTTTGCCAAGGATATGGCCCAGTATTCCGCAGAGACTATAGCTGAAATGCTGGGCTGTAGTCTGCAGATTGCTGCACAGAACAAACTCAGGTTCATGCAGTTTTTCGATGCAAAGCAAAAGATGCCAGCCATTCTTGTCTATCATGGTCAGGCGTACAAGCACCTGAAGGCTGCGATTAAGCGAGAGCAGAGTGATGCTTGCATCAACTCTGCCGAGCATGAGCAGGCTCGGCTGAAAGCCAAGGCTGAGACGCTAACGGTTGAAGACCTCAATTATTCCCAAGGAAAGCTATGGATTACCTCTTTCCTATACGGTCTGCTTCGTCCACTGGATGGTATTCTGCCTTATCGGATGGAGGGGCAAGTAGCACTGCCAAACGGGGCTGGACAGAATATGTTCGGTTTCTGGAAGAGCCGCCTGACGGACGTTCTGATAGATGCTGTGAAAGCTGATGACGGCATCATGATTCATCTTGCCACCGAGGAATACCAGCATCTTTTCGACTGGCAGCGTGTCCGCAAGGAGGTTCGTGTTATTCAGCCTCTGTTTTATGTCCGCAAGGGACGCGATTTGAAGATGCAAGCTGTCTGGGCTAAGACATGCCGAGGTGCTATGACGCGGTTCATCATCGAAAACCGTATCACCAACCTCGAGGATCTCAATGCCTTCAACTATGAGGGCTTTGCATACATCCCGACTTTAGGTGGGTCTGATTATCCTCATTTTGTCAAGCAATAATCATGATAACCTCGATAATATGAATATATTGCTTATTGGCTTACTCATCCCCCTGTTGGGAACTATGCTCGGAGCAGCATTCGTCTTTCTTATGCGAGACGAAATGTCGCCCCGTTTGCAAAAAACATTGTTGGGTTTCGCTTCAGGGGTGATGGTTGCGGCCTCAGTATGGTCGCTACTGATTCCTGCAATGGAAATGGCAAGCGAATCTAATTTTCCATTGTCCATTTTCCATTGTCCATTAAACGAAGTTTTTCCCGCTGCCATCGGTTTCTTATTGGGTATGGGATTCCTGCTGATGATTGACGAGCTGACACCTCACCTGCATATCGGAACCGACAAACCAGAGGGACCTCGTTCAAAACTCTCTCGTACTGCTATGCTTGCCCTCGCCGTTACCATCCACAACCTGCCAGAAGGTATGGCGGTGGGTGTGGTGTTTGCAGGAGCTGAGAACGGTGCAGCGGGCCTGTCGTTGGCCAGTGCCCTAGCTATCAGCATTGGTATCGCCATCCAGAACGTGCCAGAGGGAGCCATCATTTCCATGCCCATGCGGGCGGCAGGTAATTCCAAGTGGAAGTCATTCTTCATCGGCTCATTGAGTGGAGCCGTAGAACCCCTCGGCGGTTTGGCAGTAGTGCTGTTGGCTTCGTTCATGACACCCGTTCTGCCCTACATGCTGGCCTTTGCCGCAGGTGCCATGTTCTACGTCGTTGTTGAGGAACTGATTCCAGAAGCTAACGAGGGAGAACACTCCAATCTTAGCACCATCGGTTTTGCCATCGGCTTCGTCTTGATGATGGTGCTTGATGTAGTGCTTGGTTAAAAATTGCTATATCCCTCTCTCTGCCCAGTCACCTCTGTCGAGGTTGCGGTAGCCGATGGCTTCGGCGATATGTTGGCTCTGTACTTTCTCTGAGCCTTCTAGGTCGGCTATGGTGCGGGCCACCTTCAGTATGCGGCTGTAGGCACGGGCGGATAGCTTGAGGCGCTCCATGGCCACGCGGAGCATGTCTAAGCTGGTGGCATCTGGTTCTGCAAACTGGTGGAGCATCTTCTCCGTCATCTGTGCATTGCAGTGAGGGCGTCCCATCCCCCCGCCCTTCCCCATCGGGAGCGAGCTGAAGCGGTCGGTCTGTATCTTACGGGCTGCAATGACTCGCTCGCGGATGACAGCTGATGGCTCGCCAGGCTGCATCTGGCTGAGTTGGGCAAAGGGTACAGCCTGTATCTCGCAATGGATGTCGATGCGGTCGAGTAGGGGGCCGCTGATTTTATTCAGGTAGCGTTGGATTTGGCCTGGGGTGCAGGTGCAATGGTGGAGTACGTCGCCGTAGTAGCCGCAGGGACATGGGTTCATGGATGCCACGAACATGAAGGAGCATGGGTAGTCGATGTTGTACTTGGCGCGGGTCACAGTTATGTGGCGATCCTCCAGTGGCTGTCGTAGCACCTCCAGTGCAGAGCGCTGGAACTCGGGTAACTCATCCAGGAAGAGTACACCGTTGTGTGCGAGACTGATTTCTCCCGGCATGGGGTTGCTGCCTCCTCCAACAAGAGCCACCTGTGAAACTGTGTGGTGGGGTGAGCGGAACGGTCGTTCCTTGATGAGGCCCGTGTCGCCTTTCAGCTGTCCTGCCACGCTGTGGATCTGTGTTGTCTCCAGACTCTCAGCCAACGATAATGGTGGGAGGATGGATGGCAGACGACGTGCCATCATGCTCTTTCCAGCTCCAGGAGGTCCTACCATGATCAGGTTGTGGCCTCCAGCCGCTGCAATCTCGAATGCGCGTATGACTGACTCTTGGCCTTTGACGTCTGCAAAATCCAGCTCATATTGTCCTTGGTTGGCATAGAATTGAGCTCTGGTGTCTATCTCTGTGGGCTGCAAGGCGCTGTCGTATCCGTTGAGGAATGCCACGACCTGTGACAGACTTGTAGCCCCATACACCTTCAGCTTGTTGACAACGGCAGCCTCCGTCACGTTCTGTACAGGAACAATAAGTCCCTCATAGCCCATAGCACGAGCTTTGATTGCTATGGGAAGTGCGCCGCGTATGGGTTGTAGTGTGCCATCGAGGCTCAGCTCACCCAGTATCATGTAGCGATGCAGATTATCTGGGAACACCAGGTTCTGCGTGGCTAGAACTCCGAGTGCAATAGGCAAGTCAAAACCCGTACCTTCTTTGCGTATATCGGCTGGTGCGAGGTTCACGGTTGTATCAAGCTGTTTGACGAAGAGACCGCTGTTGGTGATGGCAGCGTAGATGCGGCTCTGCGACTCCTTTACGCTGTTATCGGGCAGCCCCACGATAATCATGCGGGCAGGCATGTTATCGTGGGGCATAACGGCATGTACTTCAATGGTGACCTGTATGGCAGAAATGCCAACAACGGCTGCACTGTTTAGCTTTGCAAGCATGACATGTTATAGGTTTTGTTTTAGTTCCATGGTGGCACTACTTCGCCTACATTGTAGACTCCTACCATGTGTATTCTGAACCTAGCACTGCTGTATGAAGGGATTAGTCCAGTCTGATTAGAGCCGTAGAAGAGTTCCTGTGGGATATACACCATCCAGTCGTCTCCTTCTACCATATATTGCAAAGCTGTTGCGAAGCCCGTCGTGAAGCTGCTCACACACGCTTTCTGTGGTGCCGCCGTACGTGGGTCATAGTTGCCATAGTAGCTCTGTGAGAACACCAGCTCCTCTGTTGTACCATCGGCCTTCGTGGTGGGTATGAGCCAGCCTCTGAAGCTGATGCGTACGGTGTCGTTTGACGCTGGTGAGACGGTTCCATTTCCGCTATTGAGGATGTGTACACAAATGCTGTCACCCACTATTCCCCGCTGTAGCTCTTGACTCTTGTACAGTGATTTGTACATACGCCAGTCGCAGTGCTGTTCCCAGGTGTCGCCATACTGTGCCTGAGCCGCGTTGATGGCTGTGCGGGCACTGTCGGCCACAGTCTCAAACCAGGCAGCGTTACGTTTAGCCCAGTCATGATATTGGTCATAGTCCTCAGACTCGGAGGTGCAGGAGGAAAAGGATAGAATGAAAAATGAAAGAGTGAAAAGTGAAAAATAGAAGTATGAGTTGTGCATAATAGATAATATACCAGACTTGGCAAGCCTAAGGTATGTACCTTGTTGATTCAAAAGTGTTCTTGTCATCCGAATGTTTAGAATGATTAGATGTAAGTGCTATTTTCACAGTTCACTCCTTTGTTTTCACTATTATTACAGCAGTTTCTTCAGGAGGCTGGTGATGCTGACCTTGTCCTCGATGATGTTGCGCAGTTCACTGATGGGTACACGTGTCTGCTCCATGGTGTCGCGGTCGCGCAGAGTCACGCAGTTGTCATTGAGTGTGTCGTGGTCTATGGTCACGCAGTAGGGGCAACCGATGGCGTCCATACGGCGATAGCGCTTGCCGATGGTGTCTTTCTCCTCGTACTTGCAGTTGAAGTGGAAGCGGAGGTCGTTGATAATCTCCTGTGCCTTCTCTGGCAGACCGTCTTTCTTCACGAGTGGCAGCACGGCGAGCTTAACAGGTGCCAGGGCTGCTGGTAGGCGTAGCACTACACGTGTCTCACCGTTCTCCAGCTGCTCCTCGTTGTAGGCATGACACATCACGCTGAGGAACATACGGTCCACACCGATGGATGTCTCGATGACGAAAGGTGTGTAGCTCTCGTTGGTCTCTGGGTCGAAGTATTCAATCTTTTTGCCAGAGTACTTGGCGTGCTGCGAGAGGTCGAAGTTGGTACGTGAGTGTATGCCTTCCACCTCCTTGAAGCCGAATGGCATGTGGAACTCAATGTCGGTGGCAGCGTTGGCGTAGTGAGCCAGCTTGTCGTGGTCGTGGAAACGATAGTTCTCAGCGCCGAAGCCGAGAGCCTGATGCCATGCCATACGTGTCTTCTTCCATTGCTCAAACCATGTCAGCTCTGTGCCGGGCTTTACGAAGAACTGCATCTCCATCTGCTCGAACTCACGCATACGGAAGATGAACTGGCGGGCTACGATCTCGTTGCGGAAGGCCTTACCTATCTGTGCGATACCGAAGGGTACCTTCATGCGGCCTGTCTTCTGTACGTTGAGGTAGTTCACGAATATACCCTGTGCAGTCTCTGGACGCAAGTATATTGTGCTTGCACCCTCAGCCGTGCTTCCCATCTCAGTCTTGAACATGAGGTTGAACTGGCGTACGTCAGTCCAGTTGCGTGTGCCGCTGATGGGGCATACAATCTCCTCATCGATGATTATCTGCTTCAGTTCGTCGAGGTCGTTGGCATTCATGGCCTTTGCGAAACGCTCGTGCAGGGCGTCGCGCTTGGCCTGATGCTCTAGTACACGGGCGTTGGTAGCACGGAACTGGGCTTCGTCGAAGCTGTCGCCGAAGCGCTTGCGAGCCTTGGCAATCTCTTTCTCTATCTTCTCATCGTACTTGGCCATCTGGTCTTCGATGAGTACGTCAGCGCGGTAGCGTTTCTTGGAGTCGCGGTTGTCTATGAGAGGGTCGTTGAATGCGTCAACGTGGCCGCTGGCCTTCCATGTTGTAGGGTGCATGAAGATGGCAGCGTCAATGCCCACGATGTTCTGATGCAGCAGCACCATTGACTGCCACCAGTACTGTTTGATGTTGTTCTTCAGCTCCACGCCGTTCTGACCGTAGTCATATACTGCTCCTAGTCCATCGTATATATCACTTGATGGGAACACGAAACCGTACTCCTTGCAGTGTGAAACAATCTTTTTGAAAACGTCTTCTTGTTGTGCCATTGTCTGTTCGCGGCAAAACCGCAGTTTAATGATTGTAGTTTTTGATTATTCGGCTGCAAAGTTACGCATTTGCGCTGAGATAGAGTGCCATATAATCATGAAAACTATTTCAGGACTCCCAGTTCCTTGCCAACCTTGATGAAGGCTGCGATGCACTTGTCGAGGTGCTCGCGCTCGTGGCCGGCACTGATCTGTACGCGGATGCGGGCTTGGCCCTTAGGCACAACGGGGTAGTAGAAGCCCGTCACGTAGATGCCCTCTTCCTGCAGTTTGGCAGCGAAGCGCTGGCTGAGAGGAGCGTCGTAGAGCATCACGGCGCAGATAGCACTCTGTGTGGGCTTGATGTCGAAGCCGCTGGCCATCATCTTGGTGCGGAAGTATGTGACGTTCTCCACCAGCTTGTCGTGCAGGTCGTTGCTTTCGTCGAGCATACGGAACACTTCGAGTGAAGCTCCGATGATGCCAGGAGCCAAAGAGTTGGAGAAGAGGTAAGGACGTGAGCGCTGACGCAGCAGGTCGATAATCTCCTTGCGACCAGTGGTGAAGCCTCCCAGTGCGCCTCCAAAAGCCTTGCCCAGTGTGCCTGTGTAGATATCTACTCGTCCGTGGGTTCCGTAGAACTCGCTCACACCGCGACCGGTTTTGCCTACAACGCCTGCTGAGTGGCTCTCGTCCACCATCACTAGAGCATCGTACTTCTCTGCCAGGTCACAGATCTTATCCATTGGAGCAACGTTGCCATCCATTGAGAACACACCGTCGGTCACTATGATGCGGAACCTCTGCTCCTGAGCAGCTTGCAACTGACGCTCCAGGTCTTCCATGTCGGCGTTGGCGTAGCGATAGCGCTTGGCCTTGCACAGACGCACGCCGTCGATGATGCTGGCGTGGTTCAGTGCATCGCTGATGATAGCGTCCTCCTCAGTCAGCAGTGGCTCGAACACACCGCCGTTGGCATCGAAGCAGGCTGCATATAGAATGGTGTCCTCGGTCTTGAAGAACTTGCTGATGGCTGCCTCCAGTTGCTTGTGTATGTCTTGTGTGCCGCAGATGAAGCGTACGCTCGACATACCGTAGCCGCGCTCGTCCATCATCTTCTTGGCAGCGGCTATCAGACGAGGATTGTTTGACAGGCCAAGGTAGTTGTTGGCGCAGAAGTTCAGAACCTCCTTGCCTGCAACCTGAATTGCAGCTGCCTGTGGACTCTCAATCAGACGTTCCTCCTTGTAGAGGCCGGCCTCACGTATCTCAGCCAGTGTGTTGGCCAGATGCTCTTGCATTTTACCGTACATAGTAGTGTTAGTTTTATTGGTTAGTTTGTTTTCGCCACAAAGGTAGGTCGCTTATGTGATATTGCAAAGTTATTATGATAATATCGTGCTGCATGGTCAAAAAAATGCCTCAATTTCTTCCATTACTACTGGAAGATATCTTTCGTTACTAATGGAAGAAACTGCATTCGCAGCACAGTTGCTATTTCTGTCTGCGCAACCACATAGCAAACACGGGGTCGGAGATGAATACGTCGCGCCCGTCCAGCTCTATGAGGTCGCGTTCCAGAAGAGCGGTTTTCAGGCGCGGAATGTTGGATGAGCTGCCAAGGTTGAACTCATTGCGAACCGCGTTCTCTCCAAAGTCGGAGCTATGGCCTGCTAGTATGGCTGCCAGGAAATTCATCTGATAGCTGGTTAGAGAAGAGATTTGCTGTTTGAACAGAGGAGTGCAGGTGTCGAGAAGCGTAGAGATGGAGAGATGCAGTAGCTCACTTGTGGCCGTCTCATCAGGCATCAGTTGTGACAGGAGTATTGAGGCCAGCTGTTGGACGTAGGAACTCTGCTGCTCAACAGTGGTGCATAGTTCTGTTGCGACCTCTGTCGTGATGTGGCAACCACGCTCCCTGAAGTGGTCTTGAATGTACCCGACCCATGCATCCACAGGTATCTTGGAGAGGTACATCATCTGGCCAAACTGGTAGAAGGGCTTGCTACGCAAACCAAACAAGCTAGTCATCAGGTGCTTCTTACTTCCGAATAGACAGTAGCTTGTGAGCTGCTGGTGTTGCCATACGCTGCGTAATCGCTTCTGTATCGTTATGGAGTCCGTGAACTCTCCTATCTGCTGGAACTCATCAATGCAGACCACTATGCGCTTGCCTTTCTGTTGGGCTATCGTCTCAGGCAAAGCCAGTATCTCTTCTGGCTTATGGGTGGCTGGCGTAATGCCCAGCGATATCGAGAAGTCCGAGTTGGGCTCAGGGCTGAAGCTGACCTTAGGCATTAGCCTAGCCAGAAAATCGCGTGCGCTATCCATCCACAACTCACGGCGTGAGGCTGTCTGTGTCAGCACAGCTGCGGCAAAGACATTGTAGAAGTCGTATTCTGACTTGCAGGCAAACATATCCATGAAAACAACCATCACACGCCCCGCATCAACCATGCGACACGCCTTTTTCACCAGTGATGTTTTGCCCCATCGGCGTTGCGACACAAGTATTGTGTTCACGCCCATCTCAAAATTGCGGCACAGTTGCTTCGATTCCTCTTCGCGATCAGTGAAGTTGTAATCATCCACAGCTACACCAAATACAAAGCTGCGTTTTCCAAGGTCCTCTTTCATGTCATTAAAGGTGTTTTGTGCGGCAAAGATACAATGAATATTTGATAACACAAGCTTGTGTCACACAAATTTGTGTCACACAAGCTTGTGTTGTTGTCAAGGCCGCTTGTGGCGCGGTATGAAGGCTAGTTCAAGAGAGTTGATGATGTTTTGCCAGAGAACATAGCAGCCTGCACCTATCGAGGCTACAGGTGTGAGGAACGTGTAGGCAATCCATATAGCCAAACCTGTGTTCTTTTGGAACATGGCCTGTCCTGTGCAGATACGGTCTCCGGTCTTGCGTCCTATCAGTCGGCCAATGGCGAATTGCAGCACAGCGACGACCAGCGATAACAGAGCTATCACCGCCAGTAGTCGGGGTGAAGCATTGCTATGTATTATGTTCTTTACGGTGATGCCCGATGTGATTGCCAACGCCACGCACCAGCAGTAGAAACCTATGTTCGGAGTGCGTACAAACCACTGGTGCAGCGGCTCTACCCAGTGGCGTACTATCGCTCCCAGCAGTAGCGGCAACAGCAGTACCGTAGCCAGTCGCTTCAGTATGGACATGAACAGCACGAGGAAACCAGCATCATCGCCTCCGCCCTGTTCCATCAATGGGAACACCACGGGTATCAGCAGTGCCATCAGGATGGATGACAGCAGCGTGAACGTGGTCATGCGTGTCAGGTCGCCACCCAGCTTGCCTGTCACCACAGGAGCCGCTGTGGCACAAGGGGCAATCACGCACACCAGCACGGCCTCCATCACCATTCGTGTCTCACGCCAGTCATCTCCCAACTGCAGTATGCAGCAAAGCAGTATCGCGGTCAGCACAAGCTGTGTCGCCAGCACCACACCATGCCATCTCACAAGCCGCATCTTGTGGAAGTCAACCTTTGAGTATGTAACGAACAGCGTAGTGAATAGCACTACTGGCAGCAGGGACTCACATAGCGGACCCGCCACAGATGCCATGCCTTCCAGTTGCGGCACATTGGCAAATAGCAGGTAGGCCAGTGACCCTACCATTATAGCCACTGGCAGTGTCCACCTCGTCAGAAATCCCAATATCATCCTTCAGCCTACTGCCGTGTGATGGTCATGCCGTCGATGTCGGGCATCCAGTTGCTTGGGTTGCTGAGGCGTATGACGTTGTCGCCTTTCTTGAGCTGGATGTCGATACTGATGCGTGCTGGTGTGTCCCAGTCACGTGAGTGTGTGGTGAGGGTGGTGATGCGCTGTCCGTTGACATCGAGGCAGATGTCGCGGTTCTCGTTGCAGAAATAGGTGATGGTGAGACGGTATGTGCCGCCTTGTTCGGAATAGACATTGCGCCATTGCAGGTCGTTCTCTGGATGGTTACCCAGCCAGCATACCACATGACCGCCCGATGCCTTGTCAGCTGCTACATATACGGCGGAGATCTCAGCTTGGTTGTTGCGTAGCTCCTGATAGCGGCTCAGCCAGGCTGTCTCAGCCTCGTAGCGTGTGCGCTCTGTGCGTCGCTGTCCTTTGGCGCGGAAAATCTTGCAGCCGTGGGCGGGTATCTTGAAGGTGGCTGATGGTGAGGTGAACGTTGGCAGCTGTTCCTGTGCTATGCAGTCATAGAGGTCAATGGCACCTGCGAGGTCTATGGACGAGAAGTCCATGCGGTACTCCTGCTCCTCGTCGCTGGGGTTGTAGATGGCGAAGGCACGTTCCTTGCCATTCAGCTTCTTGATGTCCTTGACCAGCAAGTAGCATTCGCCCTGTTTGTCGGCTATGTAGGCCTGCAGGTGCAGTGGGTCTTGGTTGAGGGCTATGAGGTCGCGGTTGGTGAGCAGTGCGAGTGTCTGAGGCTTGTTGACGAGAGTGGTCATGTCGCAGCCTATGAGCAGCGGCGAAGCCATGATGCACCACATCCCGAAGTGTGTCTCGTCCTCGGTCTGTGACATTGAGCGTCCCACCTCCAGCATATCCATGTCGTTGTAGTGTCCGTCGTGGCAGTAGGCACTGAGGTAGAGGTTCTCGGCCAGGATGCCGCGCACACTGCGCCAAGCGTCGTAGATGTCACCTGTGGTGCGCCATGAGTCGGCCACGTCCGCGCTCCATGTGCCGGGATAAGCCCAGCGGCACATATTATATACAATGTCCTTCTTGCCGCAGTTGGCTATGGCGTTGCTGATACGGGTATATTGTTCCTGCTCGTCGAGGTGCATGTGTGCGCCGCCGCAGTAATCGACCTTGATGAAGTCGAAGTCCCAGTCGCGGAAGTACAGCTTGCAGTCCTCGTCCTCGTGTCCGGCGAAGCCTACGCCCAATCCCCATGCGTGGCGTCCCTCGCTTCCGCAGGTGTTGTCGCCTGCGTCGCTGTAGATGCCAGCCTTCAGTCCGAGGCTGTGGATATAGTCAACGAGGGCGCGCATACCGCCAGGGAAGCGTTGGGTGTTGAGGCGTAGGTGTCCGTCCTCGCCGCGACCGTCCCAGTAGCCGTCGTCGATGTTGACATATTGGTAGCCTGCTGCCTGCAAGCCTGTCTGATGCATGGCATCGGCCTGTGAGCGTATCAGCTCCTCGTTGATGTTGAGTGCGAAGGTGTTCCATGAGCTCCAGCCCATGGTTGGGGTGCGCTGTGCCATACAGGTTGTGGCGATGGCAAGTAGCAGGAGTGAAAGGAGATGGTTGGTTTTCATAGGTGAAAAGGGGTTGTTATTGGAAGGGCTCGCGGGGAAACCGCGAGGCACAGTTAACGGGAGAGGGGGGCGGAGCGGTTACCAGATGAGGGTGCGGGCCTGTGTCGTCTCGTCGTAGGTGATGCTTACGAGTACGGTCTCTTCGGGTAGGAACGCCTCGGCTATTTGTGGCCATTCCATGAAGCAGTAGGCATCATCGGTGAAGTACTCGTCTATGCCAAGGCTGAGCACATCGTCGGTTGTGCGCAGGCGGTAGAAGTCGAAGTGGAACACCCGGTGCGGGGCTGTGGCGCTGGCAGGGTGCGTTATCTGGTACTCGTTGACTATGGCGAAGGAGGGTGATGTCACCGTTTCCTCCACCCCTAGTACCTTGCAGAGTGCGCGTATGAATGTTGTCTTGCCAGCACCCATGTCGCCGTTGAATGCGAACCAGCGGGCATCGGCATTGATGCTCAGGAACTCCTGTGCCGCTTGTTCTATGGAGTCAAGTGATGATATGGTCAGTGTCATGATGTCGTGTAATTTGTTCTTGTGCCACAAAGGTAAGACTTTTTTGTCATACGATGTACGCCTTCTTCATAAAGAACATAAACTTTTCCCGCCATCATGTCATTGGTTAGCTGAAAGTATGCTATCTTTGCTTCCGAAACTAATGCTAACCTTAATAATCTGAAGCTATGAGACAATTCTTCCACATCCGTATGCTGTGTCTGCTGGCACTGGCCATAGCTGTCCAGCCTCTTGCGGCACAGACAGCGACTAATCCCCGCCCGTTCACCATCCCCGCCATCCACCAGTGGCAAGGTGCTGTCGGTAAGCTGACTCTCACCTCCGAAAGCCGTGTCATCTATGCCGATGCCCGCCTGCGTCCGGCAGCTGAGATGCTGGCTCGCGACTTGTCGGACGGCACGCTCCGCCTCTCTGTTGCAGAGGGCTGTAAGGCATCCCCGTCAGACATCCTCCTCGTCTATAAGCCCCAGCGTCGTCTTGGCGAGGAGGGCTACACCATAGACATAGGTAAGGGCATACGCATCGAGGCCACTGAGCGAGGTGCCATTCATGCCGTACAGACGCTGTTGCAGATAGCGGAAGGAGGTGAGTCGCTGGCCTTTCCAAAGGGAAAGATCACCGACCGTCCCGACTATCCGTTGCGAGGTCTGATGATGGACTGTGGTCGTAAGTACATCCCGCTCGACTACCTCCAGCGGCTGGTGCGCACTATGGCTTACTACAAGATGAACACGCTGTGCATACACCTCAACGACAATGGTTTCCCGGCTTACTTCCATGAGAACTGGGATGAGACCTATTCGGCCTTCCGTCTTGAGAGTGAACGCTTCCCAGGGCTGACAGCTGAGGACGGCAGCTACTCGAAGGCTGCATTCCGCCAGTTCATCCTTGATGCCGCTGCTTTAGGCGTGGAGATTATTCCGGAGATTGACGTGCCGGCACATAGCCTTGCCTTCTCCCACTACCGTCCAAGTCTTGGCAGTCAGGAGTTCGGGATGGATCATCTCGAGCTCTCCAACCCAGAGGTCATCCCTTTCATCGACAGTGTCTTTGCAGAGTATCTCGAAGGCCCGGAGCCGGTCTTTGCAGGTCGCCGTGTACATATAGGTACCGACGAGTACAGCAACAGCCGTCAGGAGACCGTGGAGCAGTTCCGCGCCCTCACCGACCATCTCATCCACACCGTGGAAGGCTACGGCAAGCAGGCAGCTCTCTGGGGTGCTTTGACACACGCCAAGGGTAATACACCTGTCAAGGTCGATGACGTGCTGATGTTCTGCTGGTACAATGGCTATGCCGAGCCAGACTCCATGCGCAGCCTCGGCTACCAGCTTGTCTCCATCCCCGACGGCATGACCTATATTGTGCCAGCTGCCGGCTACTACTACGACTACCTGAACATCCCCCATCTCTATCGTCATTGGACACCAGCGCAGATAGGCAACAAGCGTTTTGCAGAGCGCGACCCGCAGATTGAGGGCGGTATGTTTGCAGTGTGGAACGACATCATTGGCAACGGTATAGCTGTAGCCGACATCCACCACCGCCTCTTCCCTGCCTTGCAGGTCATCGCAGAGAAGACGTGGGCCACCGACACCCTGCGCACCTGCGACGAATGGCAGCGTCTGGCTGCCACCCTGGGCGAGGCTCCTGGCCTCAACGACCTAGGACGCTACCCTGTAGGTACGGTGCTGCAGGCTGCTGTCGTTGCGCCTGCCTCTCAACGCAACATCCCATGCATCGGCTGGCCCTACCGTGTAAGCTTCGATGTTGAGGCTGGTGCGGAGGTTCGCGGCACAGCTCTGTTCCGCGATGCCGAGTCCGAGTTCTACCTCTCCGACCCCGTGAGCGGTCGTCTGGGCTTCGTGCGCGACGGCTATCTCTTCACCTTCCGCCACGCCCTGCGTCAGGGTGCCAAGGAACACATCGCCATCGAGGGTGATAACCGCGAGACACGTCTCTACATCGATGGCCGATTGGTAGAGACGCTCGGCCCCGACACGCGCCTGTACCCCAAGAACAAGCCCTTCCGGCTTATCCGCACCCTGCGCTTCCCGCTCCAGCGCACCGATGCCACCCTCCGCAGCCGTGTGACAAATCTCCAGGTGGAGAGCCTCAGAGAATAGGAGGGAAAGGGGGCAATAGGGCTTATAAGGCCTATGGGCCCTATAGGCCCTATAAGCAATCCAGGGGATGTGCCGGCGCACATCCCCTGGATTGCTATTGTTCACTCATTGAGGGAGGGTTGTTTCATTGTTGTCGGCCTGCTTGTATGCATTGGCTATGTAGAGGAGGATTTTTGCAATCCACTCAATTATGTCCAGCCAGCGCAGCAGGCGAGCTGTGGAGGTGAAGAGCTGCTGCATAGGCTATCAGGTTATTCACCACCGTTCTCTTCCGACTCCTCCATCTGCTCGGTCAACTTGGCGTTGATGGCCGAGCTGCTGGCCTTGTTGGCGGCAGCCGTCTCCTTCTTTGAAGGTGTGCGGTTGAAGCTCACGTTCTCGTTGACGGCACCTATCAGTGAGTGAGAGGGTCGGAAGCGTATGTTCACCTTCCTGATCATGGCCGCGTTGAAGGTGTCAGGCTCCGTGGAGGCATCGCTCTTCAGGGTGGGGTAGATGCTGCCCAGCAGTCCCAGCTGCATCAGCTTGCTCTCCTTCAGGGCGTTGGTGACCTCTACATAGAGAGCTTCGAGTACGGCAGCCACGTCGGCCTCGGTAACGGTTGTTCTGGAAACTATCAGACGCTTAATCTGTTGCAGGGTCAGGGTCTCGGTAACGGCAGAAGCACGTACTTCCATCTTCTCAGTCTTGGGGTTCTTCTTCAGAACGGTTGCATAGTTGAATGCCATAGTTGTTTTGGTTTTAGGTTAATGTTTTGGTTAGTTGAAAACTTGACGTCTTGTTTTCTGGTTGCAAAGGTAGGGTGTTTGTTTTGTTTGTGCAATAGTTGTTTTCATTTTATTCCGAAAATGAAACAAATTTGCAGCAAAATATCAATAAATAAAACAATTAGTGTTGCATATTCCATATAAATGGTTTTACTTTGCAGTGTCTAATCAAAACATTTATCATTAACACTTAAAACATTTCTATTATGGAAGCAAGAGGTATTCGCAACAACAACCCACTCAACATTCGTCGTAACAGTGTCAACAATTGGAGGGGGCTGTGTCTGGAGCAGACCGACCGCCAGTTCTGTCAGTTCGATAGTCTCACAATGGGCTATCGTGCTGCTGCAGTCATCATGCGCAACTACGACATCCTCTACAGTATCAACACCGTGTCGTCCATCATCAGTCGCTGGGCACCGGCGTCAGAGAACAACACCCTGGCCTATATCCGCAGGGTGTGTGCTCTCACAGGCTTCGCTCCTGGCCATGTGCTTCATGCTGGCAGCAAGAGCTGTTCACGCGAGCTGTGTCAGCTCCTACTGGCAATGGCCACGGTGGAATGCGGCTGCGACCTGATGCACGATGCCCAGCACCGCAAGTGTGTGAGTGCAGGGGTGGAGATGATAAGTTATATGGTATAAGCCTCACCCCCGACCCCTCTCCGATTGGAGAGGGGAGTATATACATTTCAAGTATTGGTAATCATAAAGCGCACAAATAGGTTGCAGGTTGAACCTATTTGTGCGCTTGTTGTATAAATATCTGCCGTGCAAACTAATGATATCTGCTGTGCAAACTAATGATATCTGCCGAGCAATCACCCCTTTCCTCAGCAGAAAAGCCATGTTCCCTGCCGTCATAAAGTATATACGCCCCTCTCCCGTCGGAGAGGGGACGGGGGTGAGGTTTTCCCTCTTCCATTCGGAGAGGGGTCGGGGGTGAGGCTTCTTTTATGCCCTAAAGTTCCTGAGGTCTTCAGCGTTGAAGGCCTTGATGTAGGCTGACTTGCCGATGACATCCTCCTCAGCCATGCGTACATAGACGTTGGCACTCTTGGCGAAATCTGCTGACAACTCGTCGTTGCCCTCTGCTTTTGCACGTGCTGTATCGCCTATGATTAGCAGAGACATGATGATTTCTGCTGTCATGTCGTAGAGTCGGCGAGCCAGATAGTCGTGTGCCTCTTGGTCGTTCAGCTCCTTTACTGCTGTGAGAGCCTCCTCGTAGAGGGCGATGAGCTTCTCTACACGAGCCTTCAGTGCAGCCAATGTTTCACTGTTCAATTTCTCATTTTTCATTTCATCAGCCATCTCCTTGATGATACCGAGCATGGTACCATTGGTGATGTAGCGGATGGCAGCTACCACTTGCAGCTGTGTCGTGCCCTCGTAGATGCTGAAGATACGTGCATCGCGGTAGAGACGCTGGCTCTTGTACTCCATGATGAAGCCAGAGCCACCGTGGATGGAGATGGCGTCGTAGGCGTTCTGGTTGGCATACTCCGAGTTCATACCCTTGGCCAGCGGTGTGAAGGCATCGGCCAGACGGCTGTATTTCTTCATCTCGGCGCGCTCCTCAGGTGTGAGCTGACGCTCGCGGGCTATGTCCTCCAGGCACTTGTAGATATCCACATAGCGGGCTGTCTGGTAGAGCAGTGAGCGACCAGCGTCGAGCTTGGCCTTCATGCGGGCCAGCATGTCATAGACGGCTGGGAACTCGATGATCTTCTGTCCGAACTGAGCGCGCTCACGAGCGTACTTCAGACCCTCGTTGTAAGCCTCCTGCTCCACGCCTACCGACTGTGCGGCGATGCCCAGGCGGGCGCCGTTCATCAGAGCCATCACGTACTTGATCAGACCCAGCTTGCGTGAGCCGCATAGCTCGGCTTTGGCGTTCTTGTAGGTCAGCTCGCAGGTTGGTGAGCCGTGTATGCCCAGCTTATGCTCGATGTGGCGCACGTTCACGCCGCCCTGACGCTTGTCGTAGATGAACATCGACAGACCGCGTCCGTCGCGTGTGCCCTCTTCCGAGCGGGCCAGCACGAGGTGGATGTCGCTGTCACCGTTGGTGATGAAGCGCTTCACGCCGTTTAGCAGCCAGCAGCCCTCCTCCTCGGAGTAGGTGGCCTTGAGCATCACGCGCTGCAGGTCGGAACCTGCGTCGGGTTCTGTCAGGTCCATAGACATGGTCTCGCCAGCGCAGATGCGAGGTATGTACTTCTGCCGCTGTTCCTCGCTGCCGAACTCATAGAGGGTGTCGATACAGCTCTGGAGGCTCCATACGTTCTGGAAGCCTGCGTCGGCAGCGGCGATCAGCTCGGAGGCCATCGAGAACGTCACGTTGGGAACGTTCAGGCCACCGTAGCGGCGTGGCATGGAGAGTCCCCACAGACCAGCCTTGCGTGTGGCGTCGAGGTTCTCGTAGGTCTTGGAGGCGTAGATCATGCGTCCGTTCTCGAGGTGTGGTCCTTCGAGGTCCACGCTCTCCGAGTTCGGTTCGATGATGTTGGCGCATACATCGCCTGTTATCTCAAGCAGTTGATTGTAGTTCTCTATCGTGTCCTCGTAGTCAACAGGAGCATAGTCATACGAAGAGGCATCCGCAAAGTCTCTTTCTTTCAGTTCCACAATGCGACGCATGAGTGGGTGCGACAGGTGGAAAGCAAGTGATTTGTTATCGGTATAGTAATTTGCCATAATTAAAATGAATATTATTTGGGGAAGTTAAAGAAGTTAGAGGAAGTTATGTGGCCTCGGCCACGGAAGTTAAAGGACGATACTTTCGCTAGTTGGGATTGACATTGGATAGAAGGCTTATTGTTGGTCATTTTTCATTGCTTTGTTGTCAACGATGGCTTTGCAATATGAATTTAGGAACCTACTGGCTTCCTCTATGCTTTGGTGCATCAAATGGAAGTCATCCATATCTATATAACCAAGATCTCTTGAAAGAATATGGTAGTCTCTGCATTCTTCTAGGCTGCCTTGGGCTATGTTGAACAGCCGTAGCTTGTCGGCTTTGCCCAATTTTTTGTAGCCTTCAGCTATGTTTGCCTCAATAGAAACAGCTGCTCGGCGAAATTGCGATGTCAGTCCAAATTTCTCTTCTTCAGGGAAGGACCTAGTCATATTGTAGGTTAAAAGAACAAAGTCATGTGCCTTTTGCCACGCAAGAAGATTTTCAAAACTATATGTTTTAGTGGTCATATACTATTGTCCTTTAACTTCCGTGGCCGAGGCCACATAACTTCCTTTAACTTCCTTAACTTCCTTAATTACCTTTTTCGGGGGTGAGGCTTTACTTCGTATTCACCTTATAGTACTTGATCAGCTTCGGTACTACCTCCTCAACGGTTCCGGTGATGACGTAGTCGGCGATGCGGTTGATGGGGGCGTCGGGGTCGTTGTTCACTGAGATGATGATGCCGGAGTCCTGCATACCAGCGATGTGCTGGATCTGACCGCTGATGCCGCAGGCGATATAGACCTTCGGGTGCACGGTCACACCGGTCTGACCAATCTGACGGTCGTGGTCGAGCCAGCCGGCATCGACGGCAGCGCGGCTGCCACCCACCTCACCGTGTAGCACCTTGGCGAGTTGGAACAGCATGTCGAAGTTCTCCTTGCAGCCCATGCCGTAGCCACCGGCAACGACGATGGGAGCACCCTTCAGGTTGTGCTTGGCAGCTTCTACGTGGTGGTCGAGTACCTTCACTACGAAAGCCTCGGGGCTGACGTACTTGGAAACCTCTGGATAGACCACCTCCTTGCGGCACTCGCCCTCGTAGAGAGCCTTCTGCATCACGCCGGAGCGCACGGTGGCCATCTGTGGACGGTGGTCGGGGTTGACGATGGTAGCCACGATGTTACCACCGAAGGCGGGACGTATCTGATAGAGCAGGTTCTTATAGACCTTGTTGTTCTTCTTGTCCTCATAGTCGCCTATCTCCAATTCGGTGCAGTCGGCGGTCAGACCGCTGGTGAGTGATGAGCTCACACGTGGGCCGAGGTCACGGCCAATCACCGTTGCACCCATCAGGCATATCTGTGGCTGCTCCTCCTTGAAGAGGTTCACCAGGATGTCGGTGTGGGGCGCTGAGGTGTAGGGGAACAGCTCGGGTGCGTCGAACACGAACAGCTTATCCACGCCGTAGGGCAGGATTTGGTCTTCCACCTTGCCCTTGATGCCTGTACCGGCTACAACGGCATTCAGTTCAACGCCTAGCTCATTGGCGAGCTTGCGACCCTTGGTCAACAGCTCCTGGGAGACTTCCTGAACGAGGGTGCCTTCTATCTCGCAATAGACAAAAACAGCCTCACCCCCGGCCCCTCTCCGACTGGCGAGGGGAGTGGTTACTACTGTACCCTGATTACTTGTATTCATATACTGTATTTGTTTAATTCTTCTTTTATTAATGATATGACCTCTTTCGGATTGGTGGTTACCTCTTCATTCTTGAAGCGAATAACTCTAAATCCAAGTTTATTTAGGATGTCTGTTCGAAGTCGGTCGTCTGCTTTCTGCTCTTCTGTGTCATGGTAGCCGCCGTCAACTTCTATTATGAGTTTATTTGAAAGACAGACAAAGTCGGCAATGTAATCAGCAATGGGGTGTTGTCTTCTGAATTTGTAACCTTGAATATTATTTCTCAAGGCTTCCCAGAGAAGGCTTTCTGCCTCAGTCATGTTCTTCCTCTTTCGTCTGGCGTTTATTGTCAGCAAGTCGTACCTGTCGGGCGCTGCTGTCTCATAACCGTAACTCATTTTTCTCAGACTAACTACTCCCCTCTCCCGTCGGAGAGGGGCAGGGGGTGAGGTTTAAATTATCTTCTCCCCAATCAGCTCTTTCACAAGTCCCTCTATGTCGGCATCCTTGGCCGTAAGTGTCTTTGACTCCTTGGCCTGGAACACGATGTTCTTGATGGCCTTCACCTTGGTGGGTGAGCCGCTGAGGCCGCACTGTGCAGGGTCGCCATCCACGTCGGCCACGCTCCACTGGTTGAGGGTCAGGTAAGGACGCTCCTCGTAGAGCTTGTCGTAGGGAGTACCTTCTGCGGGACGTTCCAGAGGACAGGTGGCGCGCTTGTACTTCATCACCAGCTTGGCGTTCTGGGGGCGGCAGGGGGCAGCACTTCCGTTCACGGTGAGGACCACAGGCAGAGGTGCCTCTACGGTCTCCACGCCACCGTCGATGACGCGCTTAACGGTAACCTTCTTAACTCCGTTAACTTCCTTAACTTCTTTAACTTCCTCCACATACGTCACCTGGTTGAGACCTAGCTTCTGAGCCACCTGTGGACCCACCTGTGCGGTGTCACCATCGATAGCCTGGCGACCACCGATCACGATATCGACATCACCAATCTTCTTGATGGCTGTGGCCAGTGCATAAGAGGTGGCGAGGGTGTCGGCGCCTGCGAAGAGGCGGTCGGTGAGCAACCAACCGGTATCGGCGCCGCGATACAATCCTTGGCGAATGATCTCGCCAGCACGTGGAGGACCCATAGTCAGCACACCCACAGTTGAGCCTGGGTTCTGCTCCTTCAGGCGCAGAGCCTGCTCCAGGGCGTTGAGGTCTTCAGGATTAAAAATAGCGGGCAGAGCGGCGCGGTTGACGGTGCCTTCGGCTGTCATGGCGTCCTTGCCCACATTGCGGGTGTCTGGCACTTGCTTGGCCAGCACAACAATTTTCAAACTCATAATGTATAATGTTGTGTTAAATAGCTTTGCTGTCTGCGTGTTTCATGTAAAACCAGAGTGCAAAGGCGCCAATCCATGCCATGCTACCCATGATTAAGAAAGTGAGTGATAAATTATCCATGATTGCGGTACTATTTATCTGATAATTTAATAAGTGTCAAACCAATGGCAATGAAACCAAGAACAGCTCCAATTCCTATTGTAGCCAATGTCCAATAGTCAATATCCTGTTTCATCAATCCGGCCAGGATTACACCACCAATAATCAATTTGGCAACATCAATAAAGAAGTCGCCAAGTTTCCTGACAACAGTGTTGCTGCGCTTTGCTTGTGGCTGAGTCGCTGTCGGTGTCAGTTGCCTGTTCAGCTCTGTGCGGGCTGCTTTTTGCTTGTCTCTTCGTGAATTCACGCGACAAAGGTACGGCTTTCTGCTGTTACGTCAAAGGAAATAGGTCAATAATGCACATTGCAGCTGAGGTTGTGCAAAACATGAACAATTACATGACTCAAGTTTCGGATGTTGGAAGTTAAAGAAGTTAAAGAAGTTAAGTGACCTTCGGTCACGGAAGTTAAAGGACAATACTTCTGCTATTGGTTATACAAGCTTGCAAAACATACGTCCTTTCGCTCGACCTCTGGTCGCTTCATACTTGAAGAACTTCTTTAACTTCCG
>JAFZQR010000016.1 GCA_017620295.1 Bacteroidaceae bacterium | reverse complement strand
TGTTCACAATTAGTTTTATGTATTTGTTCAGCTATTTGGATGCAGATTGTTCTTTTCTCCGAGGGAGCAGAGCGGGCTCTGTGACTGAGGATAAAAGGAAAAGATGCGCCAAAGAGCGAACAAAGACATGAAAGCACCTACAATATTGGATACAGCAAAATAATTTTGAACACCTACTTATTATTGTAGATAATGTTTTCTAAGCAGTCGAATGTCTTGATTCGTTATCATGAGTTGATTGTGTAGATAATCACTCATGGAGCCGTATTCGCGGTCAATAAGGTCGAGGGTGAGCCGGAAGTTATGTGTGCTGACTCCCATGAAGGCACGTATCACTTCTTTCTCGTGTTCTCCTCCTCCACGCATTTCAACTTCAGAGCATAATCTGGTAACGAGGTCGGTATATGCGTCATTTGAATGATCGAAGTCGGCTATGATGTCGTCACGGCTGACACCTAATGCTGAGAGAAGGAACGCAGCACCCCATCCCGTGCGATCTTTTCCCTGAAAGCAGTGCCACAGTACGCCACCGTCGGATGTCTCAATGACAAGACGGAGGAAGGTGGCATATTGGAGTTGGGAATACTCGCTGCGAATGAGCGACGGGTACATGTCTGCAGCCATCTGTTGCACTTCAGGATAGAACGAGTAATTGACGATGTGATGCTCAAGGTCAAGGAATGCCTCTTCGGGTATGGCCTTCCCAGAACGTTTTTCCTCGCTCATGTCAATGGTAGGCAGCAGATGGTACATGGCTCCTGGCACGTCACGGTCTGGCAGGAACCTGGCTTCATCTTGTGAGCGGAAATCGAAGATGTGCCGCAGGTGATACTCATCTTTCAAATACCTGATATCTTCGTCAGTGGCATCATGAAGGTGAGCAGTACGCAGCAAGCAACCCTTGCGCACACGTTTGCCCTTGGCTGCCGGTATGCCTCCAAGGTCTCGAGCGTTGACAATATTTTCGAATTCGATGTTCAACTGATGATTTCAAACAAGTTGATGAAACCTGTAAGCTTGAAAATATGCAGAATAACTTCACTCACGTTCCGAATTTGCAGCTTACCATTTTTGGCTGCTACTTCTTTACGCAAGGAGAGCAGGAGGCGCAAGCCAGAGGATGAAATATACTCCAGTTCACCACAGTCGATGACTAAGTGCCCGGCGGCATATTGATTCAGATCCTGGAAATCAGATGCGACCTTTATTGCGGCGGCGGTGTCTAACCGGCCTTGTAGATTGACAACAACAGGATTGCCATTGATGATATTTACTTTCATTAGGATTAGTATTGGATGTTTAGTTCTATGTTACGTTTTTGGAAGTTTCTTAATGAGTGTCAGTATGTTTTTGTCATCTTTTCGCTCATATTGTATTTCGTCCATGATATGCCGCACGAGATGAATACCAAGTCCTCCGATGGAACGTTCTTCTACCGACAGTGTGATGTCTGGTTCGGCTTGTGCTGTAGGGTCAAATGGTATGCCTGAGTCGGTGATAGTAAATACCACCTGGTCGGATGAAATCTCTGCCTCAACAAATACTTTACCATTTATATCCTTGGGGTAAGCGTATTCCATCACATTAACAACGGCCTCCTCCAAAGCGAGGTTCATCTGCGCAGTGTCTGTGGTATTTAAGCCCAACTCCTCACACACATCGTCAACGAAAGCTGCCAGTCGTGGCACCTCCTGTGTGTCGTTTGGCAGGACTATGGATTTTACATCACGATGCTGTTTGATGTACTGTATTGCAAGCATTGTCAAATCGTCGCTCTGTTCAGCGTTGCCAACAAACTTGTGGACAGCATCGTTCATTCGTTGGATAATCAACTTCGGCTCCTGTTCATGCGCGGCCAGCACCTGCCGTGCAACTTCTTCCACACGTTCCATTTTGAACTGTATATGTTCTAAATTCTCCGCTTCCGTCAGTCCGTCAGTATAGAGGAAAATGGTGGTGTCCGTATAGATTTGCACCTCCTGCATCACAAACTTCCAGCCTGACATTACGGCTACGGGGATGTTGGACTCTATGGGCAGTGTACCAACCCCTGCTCCTATGAGCAACGGGGCATCGTGACCTGCGTTACAATAGCGCATATGACCTGTAGGTAGGTCGAGTACGCCGACGAATAGCGTTACGAACATGTTCGTCTCGTTCATATCAACCATCGACTCGTTCATGGATGCCACGATGCGGTCAGGCATCAGCTCGTTGGCAGAGACGGAGCGGAACAGAGAACGGGTGACGGCCATTACCAGCGAGGCAGGCACACCCTTACCGGATACGTCACCGATGCAGAAAAACAGCTTCTCGTCGCGGATAAAGAAGTCGAACAGGTCACCGCCAACCTCTTTGGCGGGAGTCAGCAAACCGAAGAGCTGTACATCATCGCGGTCGGGATAGGTGGGGAAGGTCTTAGGCAGCATGCCCATCTGTATGGCTCTGGCAATCTGCAGTTCGCGGCCTATCCGCTCCTTCTCGGCGTTCACCGCCTGAAGGCGGTTGAGATTGCGGGCGGAACGCCAGATGATGTAGGCTAGCAGTACCAGACCGATAAGCATCAGCACAAATACATTGACGGCCATCCATCTCAAACTATGATAGATTTCGCTCTCAACGCACACCACAGCCATCGACCAGCCAGTTTCACCGTCCATCTGGGCATAGAAGACATAGTTTGTCTCGCCATTCTCATCCCTGACGGTAGCCTGTCCGCTATGTCCTGCCACCATCTGTCGGTTGATGTATTCAGCTGTGCTGTCTGCCATCCCCGCTGTTGCCTGCCAGATGCTCTTGCGCATCACCATACTATCCTCAGGGCAGACCATAATCTGTCCCTTGCGCGACAGAAGCAGATTGTATGACGAAGGGTAGATATGACGAGCGTTGATGATTTCCGACAGCCAGTCGAGCGATACATCGGCTGTGAAGATGGCCACAGAACGACCCGCAGCATCGCGGATGGGCATGCTGAAGGTGGACATCATCATCTCACCGCCGCCCTCGTCAAAATAGGGTTCGCTCCAGTGACCATGCCCAGACTCCATCGGTGCCGTGTACCATTCCATGGTGTGATAATCGTACTGGTCGGTACCCAGCTGCTTGCTTGTAGTGGTGCCGTCGTGCTTGTAGGTGTAAGGCGAGAACTGCCGTCCCTTATCTTTATAATAATAGGGTTCAAAAGCCACTGCACTGCCTACGATGTACTCGTTGTCAGCCAACAGTTTCTGGGTGACAGCCACCATGGAATCCGGCTGTGAGAGGCGCTGCTCTACGGCCCATGCCATGTTCTCCACCGCCACCTCTACAACGTCCATCACGTTGCGTATCTCCAAGCTTTTCGCCCTCAACTCGCTCTCAGCGCGGTGCTCTACCTCCTGACGGATACCGTCTTGGGCATAGTAGTATTGTATCGCAGTCGTTACCTCTACCAGCACAGCCGCAGTCACAATAATGGCCAGACTGCTCTTATTGCGCAGCGATGCAGGAATGAGTCTTCTAAATATCTTGCTCATAGGATGTTTACGGATTTAGGGGTGTTAACGGATACACGATGTTGACGATGAGGATGTTGGCGGTCATTACCCAATTTTTCATCTTTTTCATTGCTTTTGTTATTATTGTTTAGTCTTCCCGTTGCCGCCTTCGTCAACCTGCTGCCAGTCGGCAATATTGATTTCCCAGTGGCACATTACAGTAATTTCTTAAGACTCCAGTTTCCCATGGTTTGACCGTTATGGGTTATTTCATACTCATGGAACACCTCGTA
>JAFZQR010000001.1 GCA_017620295.1 Bacteroidaceae bacterium | reverse complement strand
TATCGGCAGTGAAGAGGTACACCACCAGGCAGCAGCCATCACAACACTGGCAAAGAGCAAGAACGGTAGCGTGTCGAGCAATGCATGACGACATCGGAAGCCTATGAGCCTACGTGCTGTAAGCTGCCATACCAACAGCCATGAGATATTCAGGACAATGTAATATATCACCATCATTGTCAAACCATAGCCGAGTTGATGAAGGGCTATAATGCCACCCCACACTAGAGCGCAGTTCAGTAAACCGATCGTCATATTGACCGTTGAGCGGCCACGAGAGATGACAAGATTGGAGTAGAGTGTGACGACTGGTGAGAATGCGCCATAAACACTTAGCAGAGAGAGCAAATATGCCGACTGATGCCATTTCTCACCTACAAGCATCACTATGAAATCCTCCGCTATCAGGGCCATACCAAGCAGACAGGGAAAGGAGATAAAGCATGTAAAACGCAACATTTTGCGGAACACATCCACACGTCCGTCGGCATCACGCAGCACAGGCTGTGCAACACCCTGAACCATGCCGCCAATGGTTGATATCGCCATATCATCCCACTTGCGGGCATTGGAATAGATACCGGCGGTGTGGGTGCCAAAGAAGCGTGTGAGCAGCACACCGAAGGCATTATTGTTAAGTTGGAAAGCGAGGCTGTTAACCAACAGCTTGGACGAAAAACCAAACATCTGCCAGGCTGGACGCAGGTTAATCTGGAATGTGGGGCGCCACGAAGAGAAACACCAGCTCATGCCTGTCATGACAGCCACATAGGTGAGACTCTGAAGAGCGAGGCCCCAATAGGCCATACCTGCCAAGGCTAAAGCAATACCCACCAAACCAGAAGCTGTTATGGCTGTAAGTTGCGTGATGCTGGTCTGCTTAACCATCAAATGACCAAACAGATAGGCTCGTTGCACAGTACCGAGACTACCGATAACAAAACCTAGGAAAACAACTCTTGCCAACGGACACAACACAGGCTCATTATAGAACCGTGCTATTAGCGGAGAGGCTACAAACAGGCATATATATAAAAAGGTACTGACTAGCACATTGAACCAAAAAACAGCGTTGTACTCTTCATGAGTAGGCTGCTTGCGATTGGCCAAGGCTGCGGTGAAGCCACTTTCCTGCAAGCAGGCTGCAACATTGCCAAACACCAGCAAGGCTGCCATCTTGCCGTAGTCACCTGGAGAGAGTATCTTCATCAGCACTACACCAAAGATAGCACCGAGCAGCTGTACCATGCCATTGCTCAAGCCGCCCCACAACAACCCTTGTGCTGTGCGGGAACGAAGGGAGTCCTGTGTTGGGTGTTCAGGCATTACAAGACCTATATGTCAAATATATGCTTATATATTATGTCTGTGGCGCCTGCGTTACCGTGGATGTAGCTACCAGCCTCCTCGCCCGCATGCTGCAAGAATTCGTGATCACTATACAAGCGGTCGGCAATAGCATCGAACTCGGTGGAATCGTGGACTTCAAAGCATGCGCCCACATCTATCAGATGGCGTGCCTCTCGGAAGTTATTGTTGTTTGGACCTATGATGACAGGCATGCCATAGACTGCAGCCTCAGGCACGTTGTGAATGCCGTGACCAAAGCCACCACCTACCATAGCGACCTGTCCGTAGCGATATATAGATGATAGTAATCCAAAACAGTTCACTATAAGCACATCAGCCTCAGCCACGTTGTCAGGAGTGGCGTCGGTATAGCGCAGCACCTTCTTACCAACAAGGGCAGTCTCTATTTCATGAAGATGGCTCTCGTCAATGATGTGAGGTGCAATAATTAGCTTCATGCCCTGCTGACGCTTAAACCAAGGTATGAAGAGAGCCTCATCGCCTGGCCAGCTACTGCCAGCAACGAATACCCTATGATTTGCAGCAAAGGCTTCCACCAAAGGCAATGGTTTGGCTGCTTTGCGAATGTCTATGACGCGGTCGAAACGTGTGTCACCAACCACGGTAACATTATCATACCCAAGAGAGGCCAGCAACTCACGACTCTGCTCATTTTGCACAAAGAAGTGTGTCACCTTGTTCAGAACCTTATTGTAGCCAGCTCGACCATACCAACGGAAAAATATCTGATTTGGGCGGAAGATACTAGACACACTATAGACAGGAATACCACGTTTCTTACACGCCTTCAGATAGTTCTGCCAGAACTCATACTTAATCAGTATAAGCATCTTGGGCTTGAAGTAGTGGAAGAAAAGGTGGACTTGCGCTGGGGTGTCGAATGGAAGATAGCACACAATATCTGCGCCCTCCCAGTCCTTGCGAACCTCATAGCCCGAAGGAGAGAAGAAGGTGAGAAGTATTTTCAGTTCGGGGTGTTCACGCTTTAGACGCTCCATGAGGGGGCGTCCCTGTTCAAACTCGCCAAGAGAGGCTGCATGAACCCATACATACTCATCCGTAGGCTTGAACTGCTTCTTGAGGGTCTTGAAAGCATTCATGTGACCGCGACCCAGCATCAGCGCCCGCTTATTGAACAGTGAGACCAACCCCACTGCCAACATATAAATATAGATAGCTAAAGTGTACACAACTGATGGGGCTTATTTCAACGTTGCTATTGCAAACTCCATACGACGCAACACCTCTTCCTTGCCAAGGAAGGCTGACAAGGCATACATATCAGGACCTTGTCCTTCACCGACAAGACAAACACGCCATGCATTCCAAGGCTTGATGCCACTTTGTTCTACCCACGGGTCAACCACAGCCTTCTGGCCTTCCACTGAGAAATCCTCCACTGTAGCCAGCACATCATGCAGCTGCTGCATCTCAGCAGCCGTTCCTTCACGCCATGATTTCTTGACAAACTTGTCGTTGGCATCAAAAGACTGCGGTGCGAAGAAGAAGAAACGGCACAAAGGCCACAGGTCACTGACAAATGACACATTACGTTTCTTTGGCCCGTCCTTAGTCTGGTATTCTATCACCTTGGTCTTCATCAAAGCCACGACCTCGGCAGCTCGCTCGGCTGTAACTTCGATGCCCTCTCGGGACAGTAACTTAGCAAATTCACCACCCAGCTCAAGATCCGTGTGGCGCAGCAGGTACTCACGATTAAACCACTGGCCCTTGACATAGTCAAAGCGGGCACCATTCTTGGAACACTTCTCCAAGCGGAATTTCTCAACCAGCTCGTCAAGTGACAGCAACTCCTGATCATCACCGGGGTTCCATCCCAGCAGCGCGAGGAAATTGACCACGGCCTCAGGCAGATAACCGCTTTCACGATAGCCAGTGCTGACATCACCTGTCTTGGGATCATGCCATTCAAGAGGGAACACAGGGAAGCCCAGGCGGTCACCATCACGCTTAGACAGCTTGCCCTTGCCATCTGGCTTAAGCAGCAATGGCAGATGGGCAAAGCGAGGCATTGTATCCTCCCATCCAAAGGCTCGGTACAGCAGGACATGAAGAGGAGCCGATGGTAACCACTCCTCACCACGGATAACATGTGTGATACGCATCAGGTGGTCGTCAACAATGTTGGCCAAGTGATAGGTTGGCAGCTGGTCTGCACTCTTCCATAGAACCTTGTCATCCAATATGGAACTATTGATACACACATCACCACGGATAATATCATCTACATGTACATCCTCGCCTGGCTCTATGAGGAAACGAACCACGTAAGGCTCACCTCCAGCTATTAATCTCTCAGTTTCCTCTTTACCCAGCGTAAGCTCGTTACGCATCTGCATTCGTGTGGACGCATCATACTGGAAGTTCTGAACGGCTTCACGCTTAGCATTCAGTTCTTCTGCTGTATCAAAAGCAATATATGCACGCCCTGCATCCAGCAGTTGCTGCACATACTGCTTATATATGTCGCGACGCTCACTTTGGCGGTAAGGACCATCATCACCGCCAAAGCTCACGCCCTCATCAAACTGAATGCCGAGCCAGCGGAAAGCCTCTAGGATGTAGTCTTCCGCTCCAGGAACGAAGCGATTGGAGTCAGTATCCTCAATACGGAATATGAGTTTGCCGCCATGCTGACGGGCAAAAAGGTAGTTGTAGAGGGCCGTGCGAACACCTCCGATATGCAATGGACCAGTAGGTGAAGGTGCAAAGCGTACACGCACTTGAGTGTTAATCATTAGCTTATTTGACTAAATTTTGGCAAAAATACAACATTTATCTTGTTCCGTCACCTAAATCCCCGTATTTTTGTACGTCAAACAGCTTTTTATAGCACTTCAACAACTCCATGAGCAGGTACAATCACCCACATGAATATGACTGGAAAGTCTATTTGATACATTTTCTCGTCATCGCCCTGATGAGTACAGTGATAGTTTGGTTCTTGCCACGCGAGGGCAACTCACAGCTATACTTTGAGATTGGCAAGCCCTGGCCTTACAACAAACTGCTGGCACCCTTCGAGTTCCCGATCTACAAGAGCGATGTCCAGATCAAGCATGAGCGAGACAGTGTCATGCAGACCTACCAGCCTTATTTCGAGATGCAGACGTCTTTGTCCGCTGACCAAGTGCGCAATTTTGCCACAACATGGAACCGAGACATCCACGGTCTAAGCCATACTGGCCGCATAGTGCGCGACTTCATGGTGCGTTCACTGCAAGAAGTCTATCAAAACGGCGTGGTATCCAATGCTGATTTGGCCATGCTCAACTCCGATAGCATAGAGAGCATACGCATCTACCACGGTGTGACTAGTTTGCAACGACGAAAAGTCATACAGCTGATGACCCAACGGGATGCCTACCTATACATACGTCAAGGCTACGAACATTTGATTGACAGCCTTGGGCTTACCCAGGTCATGCTACCGGACATAAATTTGGAGCAGTATATCATCCCCAACATCATCTACGACGAGAAGAAGTCCGACGATGCACGTGAAGCCCTTGAGGATGCCATCGCCACAAGCTCAGGCATGGTATATGCAGGCACTTCCATCATAGACCGAGGAGATGTAGTGACAGAGGAGACCTATCAGAAGATTATAAGCTACCAACAAGCTCTTAGGTCAAGGAACAAAGCCGGCAAGGAGGATGACATGGTGATGCTAGGCCAGATTTTATATGTGGTGATTGTCCTCGTATGCTTTGCCATATATTTCAACCTGTTCCGCAACGATTATCTGATTAGTCTGCGAAGCATGACTCTTGTGGTCATTATCACTTTAGCCTTCCCATTGATTACATCGTTCATTGTGCGCAATCATTATCTATCGGTGTACATCATACCCTACGCCATGCTGCCTATTATTGTGCGCATCTTCATGGATTCTCGAACTGCGTACATATCACATACTGTGTCCATTCTCCTAAGCGCAGTAGCACTACAGTACAGGTTCGAGTTCATTTCCACGCAACTAATGGCTGGACTGATAGCCATCTACAGTCTTCGAGAGCTGTCAGAACGTTCTCAGATGATACGTTCTGCCATTGTAGTGACCATATCCTCCATGTTGTTCTATCTCAGTCTGGAACTGATGCAAGGCCACACTCTGCTAGGCCATGAGTCCATGCAGAGCATAGAGTTCAGTTTCTTCAACCACCTGCTAATCAGTGGAGTGTTCCTACTGTTCGCCTATCCATTACTCTTCATCCTGGAGCGTATGTTCGGTTTCACCAGCAACGTCACACTTGTTGAGCTGTCCAACATCAACAACAGTCTGTTGCGCAACCTCTCGGAAGTAGCACCTGGCACGTTCCAGCACTCCATGCAAGTCAGCAATCTTGCGTCAGAGGTGGCCAGGAAGATTGGAGCCAACAGCCAGTTGGTACGTACAGGCGCACTCTACCACGACATTGGAAAGAGCTATAACCCGCCCTTTTTCACAGAGAACCAGTCTGGCTATAATCCTCATTCACAGCTAGACTATGAGGACAGTGCTAAAGTCATCATACGCCACGTTACCGAAGGTCTCCAGATGGCAGACAAGGCAAAGCTCCCGAAGGTGATACGCGACTTCATCTGCACCCATCATGGTCGCGGTCTGGTCAAGTATTTCTACATATCATATCGGAACAAGTTCCCCGACAAGCCCGTGGACGAGGCAGCCTTCACCTATCCTGGTCCCAACCCTCAGACTTTGGAGCAAGCCATACTGATGATGGCCGATGCAGTAGAAGCATCCTCACGTTCTCTCAATGAATACAACGAAGGCAACATCTCAGAGCTGGTGGAGCGCATCATTGACGGACAGGTCAATGAAGGCTTCTTCAAGGAGTGTCCCATCACCTTCCGCGATATCATGACCGCCAAGGAGGTACTCAAGGAGAAGCTAATGAGCATCTACCACACCCGCATCAGCTACCCCACACTAAACAAATAATCCTATAAAATCCATGAGCAAGACGAACAAAACCGAAGTCACCTCCTCTCGCATACACAAGAAGGATCTGGCCCCACAACTGATACATTTGTTTGAGCGGCATCCTGAAGAGCTGCTCGACCTGAAGACCATCTTCCGGGAGCTTAAGCTGAAGACCCATCCTGCCAAGATGATGTGCATCGATGTGCTTGACGAACTGGCTTTGGACGACTATGTCGTTGTTCGCAACCACCGCTATAGTCTGGCCGTACCTGCCACAGTCATGGAAGGAACCTTCCACCGCAAGACCAACGGCAAGAACACCTTCTTGCCTGACGATGGCGGCGAGCCCATACTTGTTGCCGAGCGCAACTCCATGCACGCCATGGACAACGACCGCGTGAAGGTCCAGATGATGGCACGCCGACGTGGGCATGTTCGCGAGGCTACAGTCATTGACATCGTGAAGCGGGCAGACAAAGCTTTTGTGGGACAAATAGATGTAATGCGTGACATGGCCTTCGTTTCCATCGAAGACCGCACGCTGAACTGCGACATCTTCGTACCGAAGACTCAACTGCACGGAGCCAAGACTGGCGACAAGGTTGTAGTACGCATCATTGAGTGGCCAGAGAACCGCAAGAACCCAGTGGGAAAAGTTGTGGATGTTCTAGGCAAGAGTGGCGAAAACGACACAGAGATGCATGCCATACTCGCCGAGTTTGGCTTGCCTTATACCTATCCAGCCAGCGTGGAAGAAGCGGCCAACAAGCTGGATGCAACCATTACAGAGGCCGAACTGGCAGGACGCGAGGATTTCCGCGATGTCACGACCTTTACCATCGATCCATACGATGCCAAGGATTTCGACGATGCCCTCTCTTTCCGTGAGATTGCCAACAGCAAATCGACCAGCAACAAATTATATGAGGTGGGAGTCCACATTGCCGATGTTTCACACTACGTCACCGAAGGCTCCATCATTGACCGTGAAGCTGTGAAGAGAGCTACCAGCGTTTATCTGGTGGATCGCACCATACCCATGCTTCCCGAGCGGCTGTGCAACTTCATCTGCTCGCTGCGTCCCAACGAGGATAAGCTATGCTACAGCGTGGTGTTCCATCTCAATGAGCGAGCCGAGGTCAAGCACTGGCATCTGGCTCACACCGTTATACGCAGCAACCGGCGCTTTACCTACGAGGAAGTGCAGGCCTTATTGGAGGAACGCAAAGAAGCCAGCCCCGAAGATTACCGAGTGACCAGCAACAAAATCCTCACACCACAGGAAGGCAATGGAGGTGCACCGGCTTCGGAGTTCGACAACGAACTCATCACCCTTAACCGTCTTGCCAAGCAGCTACGACAGCGTCGTATGTCGGCTGGCGCAGTCGATTTCGACAGAACCGAGGTGCGATTCGAGATAGACGAGAAAGGTCATCCGACAGGTACATATATAAAGGTGGCAAAGGATGCCAACAAGCTCATCGAGGAGTTCATGCTGCTGGCCAACCGTACTGTGGCCGAAAGTGTGGGACGTGTAGCAAAAGGACAAAAGCCTAAGGTCCTACCCTACCGCATACATGAACAGCCCGACCAGGAGAAGCTCATCAACCTATCACAATTCGTAGCCAAGTTTGGACACAAGCTTCGCACGACAGGCGCACCGCTGGACATCTCCAAGAGCATCAACAACCTGCTCCATGAGGTTCACGGGCAGAAAGAGCAGAACGTTGTGGAGATGGTAGCACTAAGAGCCATGATGAAAGCCCGCTACTCCACCAACAACATTGGACACTACGGCCTTGCTTTCGACTACTACACCCACTTCACATCTCCAATCCGACGCTATCCTGACCTCATGGTACACCGTCTGCTGACACGCTATGCAGAGGGTGGACGTTCAGCGTCTCAGGATAAGTATGAGCAACTATGCGACCACAGCTCCGCGATGGAGCAGACAGCCGCCTTGGCTGAACGTGCCAGCATCAAATACAAGCAAGTAGAATTCATGGCAGACCGGCTGGGACAAGAGTTCGACGGTATCATTTCAGGTCTCACTGAAAGCGGCATCTTCGTGGAACTCAACGAGACCAAATGCGAGGGCATGGTGTCTATGCGCGACCTCAACGATGACTACTACGAGTTTGACGAGCGCAACTACCGTCTCATAGGGCGCCGCCATCACTACTGCTACGCCCTTGGCGACAGCATCCGCATCAAGGTGGCTCGTGCCAATCTCGACCGCAAACAGCTCGACTTTATCATTGTCAGAAAGGGTACAGAGCGTAAATAAAGGTTAAAATTACATGGTTCCTGCACGATTTTCAAGCTTATTGGAGGGTTAAGTCAGTGAAAAGCTCTACCTTTGCACCGCTCTAAAGCGTTGGAGAGATGGTAGAGTGGTCGATTACAGCGGTCTTGAAAACCGCCGTACCGCAAGGTACCGGGGGTTCGAATCCCTCTCTCTCCGCAATAGAAGGAAGCTCAAAAGGCTTCCTTCTTTCGTATCATGCTATTTATCGTGCCAGAAACTGCGTGAGAACAGCACCAATACACTCAGGATCTCCAGACGTCCCATGAGCATGAGTGGACAAAGCAACAGCTTTACGAACTCAGGCAATATACTCCACGACATGGTAGGGCCAATCTCCAAGCCTAACGTTGGTCCTACGTTGCTGACACAACTGATGGCAATGGTGATGCTGTTGGTGCTGTCCACTCCCATGAGGATCATGATAAAATATGTGATGAAGCACATCGTCATACTTATGGCAAAAAAGGCCATGAGTGTCATCTGGTGGTTTATTGGTACTGCGTTTTCGTTGCTCTTTACTGGCAGTACAGCATTGGGATGAAGCAGGCGATGAATCTCATTACGCATAATCTGCAAAGCCATCACAGCCCTGATGCTCTTGAAGCCGCCGCTCGTGCTTCCCGCACAGCCACCGATAATCATGCACAACGTGAGTATGACCCACGTAATGTGTGGCCACTGACCAGCATCATCATTGAACACACCTGTAGTCGTGGTGAAGCTGACCACCTGGAAGAGGCCACTGCGTAGAGCATCCCAGAAATCATAATCGGCCCGCATCATGAGCAAAGCCATAATAGCAATTGTGGCAATAATAATCAGACGGAGATAGAAGCGGAACTCCAAATTATGAACCAATGCACTAAATCTGCGCTTGAAGATAGTTACATACAGAAGTGAGTAGCTGGTACCTGAGAGGAACATGAACAGTATTGCCGTGTAATCAATGGCGACACTGTGGAAGAAACCTGTAGAAGCATTGTGGGTAGCAAAGCCGCCTGTAGCCATTACTGTCATAGCGTAGTTGACTGCATCCGACTTGCACATTCCTTCTACATAGAAAGCCAACGCACAGACAATGGTCAGGAAGATATAAATTCCCCAGATCCATTTGCCAGTAGTGCTTAGTCTGGAATGAAGACGTATCTTTGTAGGACCGGTAGCCTCAGCCGTGAACACCTTGACAGAGCCACCTACCATGCTTGGTATGACAGCTATGGTGAAGAACACAATACCCAGACCACCAATCCATTGGGTCATGCTACGCCAGAAAAGCAAGGCGTGAGGTAGCACCTCTACATCGTCTATAATGGATGCTCCTGTGGTGGTGAAACCAGACATCGTCTCAAAGAACGCATCTATAGGACTTGATATGTAGCCGCCTATGAGGAAAGGCAGAGCGCCGAACAGACTATACATGACCCATGACAATGATACTACAAGGTAGCTGTCACGGCGGTTCATCGTATTTTTGCCATGAAAACCAAGGAGGCACAGAATAAGAGCTGCGACAGTGGTGATACCACAGGATATGGCAAATGGAACGGTGTCGCTCTCGCAATAAAACAGCGACACTCCAAGGCAGAGCACAAGAAACAGCACCTCAAGAAAGAGGAGTTGTCCAAGAATCTTTGATATAACGCGCCAATTAATCATTTCATTGTTGATTGCAACTTGGACAGATGCCCTTCACGAGGTAGTTCACGCCCTGCATGACAAATCCTTCAGGCAGAGGTATGATTGGAACCTGCTGGTGATGGAAACAGAACGTGCGGTGACAACTAGTGCAATAGAAGTGCGTGTGTTGATCGCTCAGAGAGCAGGTGTCGTGGCCTTCACAGACCTCATACTTTGCCACTCCGTCACCATCCTCTATGGCATGTACCAGATGGTTAGCCAGCAGCAAGGTCAGAGTGCGGAATATAGTGGAACGATCCACGGTGTCAAGCAGGTCGTCCAGTTCACGAAGTGACAATGCATGTCGATGCTCTGCAAGCACACGATAGACCAACAGGCGTGTGCTGGTGGGCTTCACGCCTCGTGACTCCAGATGGGTGACATAGTCCTCTACTTTCATGTCTCTAATATTCAAACGACGACCCTCCAAGGAATTCGCGCAACAACGACACATGAGGGATCTGCTTCTCTGGGATAGGTTCAAAGAACTCCACCAGCTGCAGCAGCCGCTCGGCTTCTGCCTTTTCCGGAGCCGACTCTGGCACGGACTTCAGCAAGGGAACCACACGTCCTTTCAGCACCGACATCTCATAGAGCAATGCGCTATTGATCATCATGTCACAGTTCTCCTGATAGGGGAAAATCCATTTCTCCTCACCCGCCCTGACACTAGGCCAGCGGTGCAGAGTGTCCTGAGCAGAGTAGCCTCTGAACTGGAAGTCGCGTACTATGCGGCGCAGAAGGCGGTTATCTGACGTAGAGATACGTTGTTTGTCGTCTAGTTGGATTGTTATGAGAGCCGACACATATAGCTGGAATTTGTCGGCTGGGTCTATATCGGGAGTGAGATCGGGGTTGAGTGCATGTATGCCTTCCACAATCAGCACGTCCTTAGGACGCAACTTGAGCATCACCCCACTGCTCACCCGCTTGCCCTGAATGAAGTCATACTTAGGCAGCTCCACGGTCTCGCCCGCCAGCAGAGCCTTAAGCTGCTGGTTAAAGTAAGGTATGTCCAGTGCCTGCAGACACTCGAAGTCGTACTCGCCCGCTTCGTCTCGCGGAGTGTCCTCGCGGTTCACGAAATAGTCATCCATTGACAGCCCCACAGGCCGCAGACCGCAGGCTCCCAGCTGGATTGACAGTCTCTTGCAGGTTGTGGTCTTGCCGCTGCTTGACGGGCCTGCCAGCAGCACCAGCCTGCTTCCCAGCTTCTGTATCTCATCGGCTACGGCTGCTATCTTGCGTTCTTGAAGCGCCTCGGTAACATTTATCAGCGTGGTTGCATAACCAGCCTTTACCGCCTCATTCAGCTGGCTCACTGTAGATAGTCCCACTATGCGCTGCCAGCGGCGGTTCTCAGCCATTAAAGCTCGTAACTTAGGTGTAATCATTTTGGTTTCAGGTGTTAGGTTACAAGTGTTCAAGAAATTCAAGGAGTTCAAGTGGAACTCTTACTTTTCAATTTTTCTATCATCTCAGCCACGCCCTCACTGGCACCTTTCTGTATCACAGTGTGCGGGTGGGATGTCTGCCACTTAACTGGCTTTGGGTCGATGAGATAAATAGGTGTGTCGCGGTTGACGAACTGTATCAGTCCTGCTGCTGGATAGACATTCAAGCTGGTTCCTATCACCACGAATATGTCGGCCTCGCTGGCCAGCTCGGCTGCCCGTTCTATCTCTGGCACCGCCTCGCCAAACCATACAATGAACGGGCGCAGCTGTGAGCCATCCTTTGCCTTGTCGCCCTGATGAATGTCCAGGTGGTCGCTGTCCAAAGTAATAATCTGTGAGGGGTCATTGGGGTTGCGCGATGAGGTCGCCTTCATCAACTCGCCATGCAGATGCACCACCTTTGTTGACCCTGCCCGTTCATGCAGGTTATCCACATTCTGCGTCACAATAGTCACATCGTAGTCCTGTTCCAGCTCAGCCAGCAGCTCATGACCACGACAGGGCTTCACCGTCTGCAACTCACGTCTGCGCTGGTTATAGAAGTCAATAACCAACTTCGGATTTCGTATGTAGCCTTCTATCGTAGCCACATCCTCCACGCGGTACTGTTCCCATAATCCGCCAGAGTCACGGAAGGTGCTGATGCCACTTTCCGCCGACATCCCGGCGCCTGTTAGTACAACAAGTTTCTGCTTCATAAGGCCATGTATTTTCGATTACATCGGCAAAATTATGGAAAAAGCCGTGACACAAGACAAGACTTAGGCATAAAAAAGGTGAAAAAAATCGTTCCGCACATTATAATCAAGCAGAAAGCCGTACCTTTGCGCGATTTTAATCAGACACACATGGATAAAATAAGCTACGCACTAGGTCTTGGCATAGGCCAGCAGCTCAAAAGCATGGGCATAGAGAACTTCAATGTTCAGGATTTCACACAAAGTATTTGCGACGTTATAGCAGGCGGTGACCTGCAGATGTCCCACCGCGAGGCTCAGCTCTTGCTCAACGACTATTTCGACAGGAAGCAGAAAGAGCAGGCCAAGGATGCCATCTCGAAAGGTGCAGAGTTCCTGAAGACCAACGCCAAGAAGGAAGGCGTCGTTACCACCAAGAGCGGACTGCAGTACGAAGTCATCAACGAAGGCACAGGTCGCAACCCCAAAGCTACAGACCAGGTACGCTGCCACTATGAGGGCCGCCTCATCGACGGCTCGGTGTTCGACAGCTCATACAAGCGAGGCGAGCCAGCCGACTTCCCATTGAACGGTGTCATCCCAGGCTGGACCGAAGGTGTGCAGCTGATGAAGGAGGGAGCCAAGTACCGCTTCTACATCCCTTATCTGCTGGGCTACGGCGAGCGCGGTGCCGGCAGCAGCATACCACCCTACTCCACCCTCATCTTTGATGTTGAACTCATCAAAGTTCTATAAGTCTTATAAGCCCTATAGGCCCTATAGGCCCCATAAGCCAAATTCATCAAACCCAAATAAAAAAAGAAAAGCAATGAAAAAGATTGTACTTGCACTCGCATCCGTGATGATGCTGTGCGTCGTAGCTTGCGACAACGCTGGCAAAGCCCCAAAACTTGAGAACGAAGCCGACTCCCTGAGCTATGCACTCGGTCTGGCCAACGGCGGCAGCATGAGAATGCGCTATGCCATGATGGGCGAACTCGACACCACCAACATTGAAGGCTTCCTCAAGGGCCTGCAGGAAGGTCTGTCCGAGGCCAACGACACCACTAAGAAAGACTACTATGCTGGTCTGCAGCTCGGTCTGCAGTTTGGCCGCAACCTCACAGCAGATCAGCTGGAGGAATTCAGCCGTCAGCTCTTCGGTGCCGACTCAACCCAGAACATCAACGGAAAGCTCATCGTAGCTGGTATTCTCACAGCTGTCAAGGGCGGTGAGAACGCTTTCATGCAGCCCGACAAGGCTGGCGAATACGTACAGCAGAAGTTCGACTCTCTCCAGTCCGCACGTCAGGCAGAGGCTGAGGCCGAGCAGCAGCGCTACAAGAAGGAGAACGAGGACTATATGGCTCAGTTGGCCAACAACCCCGACCTCCAAGTGCTGGACAGCGCCATCTACTATCAGGTGCTCACCGAGGGTACAGGTGCCATCCCAGCCGACACCTCACGCGTGAAGGTTAAGTACGAGGGTCGCCTCATCGACGGCACCATCTTCGACAGCACCAACGAGGACGACCAGCCCCGCTCCTTCCAGGCCAATCAGGTCATCGACGGTTGGACAACAGTTCTCACCCACATGCCTGTAGGTTCCAAGTGGAAGGTTTATATTCCTTGGGACAAAGCCTATGGCCAGTATGGCAACGGTAGCGTCATCAAGCCTTACAGCACTCTGGTGTTCACCATCGAGCTCATCGAAATCGAGGGTCAGGAATAATCCCCATCACACTCGCACATGCGTTTATCAAAGATGAAAGCAACAAGACTTATACTTATTGTCGCAGCCCTCACTCTCGGTCTCAATGCCCAGGCTGCTCCACGCAAGAGCAAGAAGGGCAAGAAGGCTGCCGAGGAGAAGGTTGATACTGTGACAATGCAGGAGTTCAGCTACGCCTACGGTGTGGCACAGACCAACGGTCTGGTCAACTACCTGAGTCAGCGCATGGGGGTTGAACCAGAGTACATGGAGTACTTCCTTGCTGGCTTTGATGTTACACAACAGACCGAAGAGGACAAGCGCCGCCGTGCCTACATGGCAGGACTGGAGATCCGTCAGCAGGTTGAGTCACAGCTGTTGCCACAGGCCAACCGACAGGTCAACGACAGCATAGACCTCATCCAGCACGACGTGTTCATCCGCGGCTTCCGCGAAGCCGTTGCAGGCACAGCCACCCTGGAGCAGGACAGCGCACAGGCCATCTCACAGCGTCAGCTGAACTACTACCACGCACGCCAGATGGAGGAGCGCTACGGTGAGAACCTCACAGCTGGTGAAGAATTCCTTACCGCCAATGCAAAAAAGGACAGCGTGAAAGTCACAGAAAGCGGACTTCAGTATAAGATTATCACCGTTGGCACAGGAGATATCCCAACTGCCACACAACGCGTGAAGGTCAACTACGAAGGCCACCTCATCGACGGCACTGTCTTCGACAGCTCATACCAGCGCGGACAGCCTGCAACCTTCGCCTGCAATCAGGTGATACGCGGCTGGACCGAGGCTCTGACCATGATGCCTGTTGGTTCAAAATGGGAACTCTATATACCCCAGAACCTTGCATACGGTGACCGCGAAGCTGGTCAGATTCCACCCTTCTCCACACTCATCTTCACCGTTGAGCTACTGGAGATAGAGGAATAACCTCGTACAGACATCTCATATATAGCAGGGCAGCCTGTCAGCACACCGCTGGCAGGCTGCTCTGCTATGTATTCACACCTAGGCACACACCATTTGAAACGTGCCGTGGAAACTGTTAATATCTGCTGACGTTTCATCAGTTGTCTGCCGAGGAATTGAACGTTTCCTGCTGAGGTTTCGCGACTTCCCTGCCGAGGTATTTTTATGTCACACAGATTACACAGAGACCACAGATGTTTTTCTCGAACACAAATCACACTAATCATGCGAATCATTCGTGCTATTCGAGTCATTCGTGATCTTATCTCCAACATATAAGTAGTGTCCGCTGAATTTAATTCAGCGGACACTACTTAAGGTATTTATCTTTCTTCTTTCCACCATGAGTCTTTGGTGCGGCAAAGTGCCTGAACGATGCAGTTCATGGTTTTGCACTCAGCCACAGAGATAGATGTACCCGCGCGGCGATAGACGTAGTTCCATGGAGAGATGAGGAGGAGCTTGCTGTCGCTGCATAGGTTAGTGCGCTGTTCAGAAGGATGGAAGAGGGAAGGGAAACCATTGTCCTCAATAGTTACCACGGGATAGCCCAGACTCATGACTGCATTCATGATGTCTTGCTCGCCTTTAGCGATGCGAGCCGATACGAGAATGGCGCCTTTCGCTGCAGCGGCAAGGCTGCGAGCTTTATGCGTTTCGAATTGGGCAGTATCTTTTCGATGGCAAACGACGGGCAAGAGTACATTGTTCAACAATTGAGTGTTGCCGTAGCTATCACAAATGATAGTGCCGCCATCAGTGAGCAGTCGTTGTTGGATTTGCTCCCAGATTGCTTCATTAAACTGATAAGGTCCACACTCTCGGTGAAGATAACCTTTGAGGGCTGGGAGCGTGAGGGCGGTTCTGATCGATGCTCGTTGAGGTGTGAGCCATCGTGGATTATTCATGCGAAGAAGGCGATAGCGTGGATTGTTGCGGATATATTCGCGCTGACGTTCTAGCTGACCCTCCTTCAAGGGCATCACATCGACATAGCCATAATCAAAGAGGGGAGTGCGACCTGTGCTTGCAGTAGATGGGACTTTGAAGCCCCGTAGGGGATGGGAAACATGCGGGGAAACCGCAGAGGGCGTGTACTGGCAGGTGTCAGCAGGGGGCAGGACGGATTGAGTACTCGCTGGAGCTGGTTTGCCCTGCTCGATGTTGGCACTCTGACCTGTCAGATCCCAGTAGTGGCGGTTGCATCCTTTCTTAAAGCCTGCTATGACTTGACCAAGATGGCTTTCGCGGCCACTGCTGCTAACGATATCACGATGGACGACAACGATAAAATGAAGATGGTCGGGCATGATGACATAGTCCTGAATCTCCACCATCGGATAGTGGGAATGAATGCTGCACAGCAGCTCCTGTTCCACCATTTTGCCAATCTCCGAAAGGCTAACTCTCGGGGCGAGTGGATCACCATCAGGCTTACTAGCATTCCCAACTATCTTGCCTAAAGGCTGGAACTTACGTTCCATAACATTAATAGTGATATGGTATGTTCCTGGCCATCGGTAGTTCTTTCTGCTACCACGCCACCCCATTTGTTTGTCGGTCATAAGCAAATCTCTTCCGGCAAAGTTATAAAATTGCTCTTTATGCAATACAAATAAGGAAGGAAAATATCTATTTGGTTTGTTATAATCAAATGGAATCCCCGCACTCAGTACTTCTGGAAAAGGCACTGGATGCGGGGATAATATATGGGATAATGTCGTAAGCGAAAGCTGCTATACCAGATGGCGGACTATCTCTTCGCGGTCACCTGGCAGAAGGTCGATGACGGGGATTTCAATCATGGTGTAGCAACCGGGCTGCTGACGCATGGAGGCACGGGCTACGTTGACCAGCACCTGTGCTGTCAGCGCAGGGTTGTTGATCTTCATGTTGAACTCGAAGAGCTGGTTGTGGGTCTTGCCCGACACACCTTTGCGTACGAGGTTGACTCCGTGACCCACGTCGTTGAGGTCGTCCACGCAGCTCACCTGCTGGACGTGGGTCTCATCGTTGACGAAATAGGGGTCGTTGAGTATGGCCTGCTCCACGGTCTTGAAGTCGGCTCCGTCTTCCAGCTCCACATATACCATACGGCGATGTATGCCTGTGCCGAGGGGGATGGTGACGCTAAGAGCATCTCGTACACCTGCTATGGACCTCACGGCTACGGAGTGACCCATAGAGCGTCCAGGACCGAAGTTGGTGTAGGACACGCCCTTGGGGGCGAGGCTCTCCATGAGGGTGCGCACCACGCTGTCCGACCCTGGGTCCCAGCCTGCGCTGATGATGCTCACAGCCTTGCCCGCCTTGGCAGCGGCATCAAGGGTGCGACGCAGGTCAACAATCTTGGTGTGGATGTCAAAGCTGTCAACGGTGTTGATGCCCAGAGCCAGGATATCCTTGGCATAGGCCTCCACGCTGCGTGTGGGAGTGGCTAGGATTGCCACATCCACAGCCCCCAGCTCGCGGATGTCCTTCACAATCTGATAGCCTTCCAGTTCACGGGGAGCATTCTCGGCACCCTTGCGGCGTACCACACCTGCAATCTCCATGTCGGGAGCTTCCTGCAGGGCTTCGATGGCATACTTGCCGATGTTGCCGTAGCCTACAACGGCCACTCTAATTTTCTTCTGAGTCATAAGTTTGTGTTGTTTTGGTTATTGTTGTTTTATTACATTGTCAATAGCTTGCAGTTCCTCAGCAGTGAACGGTGCACTGGCAAGGCAGGCCAGATTGCGTTTCAATTGCTCAGGGCTGCTGGCACCAACGAGTACGCTGGTGACCTCCTCGTGATGGAGTATCCAAGCCAAAGCCATTGTGGCCAGAGCCTCTCCACGCTGAGCGGCAATATCGTTGAGAGCTGCTATACGCGACTGCACTGCTGGAGTCAGCGCATCGGGTCGAAGGAAGCGCGGGTCGTGAGCCATACGGCTGTCCTTGGGAATGCCGTGAAGATAGCGGTCGGTGAGCAAGCCCTGTGCCAGAGGGGAGAATGAGATGAAACCGACACCCACCTCGGCAGCCTCACGCATCTGCTGTTTCACAGCCTGGTCGAATAGATTAAGCCTTCCCTGATAGATGAGGCACGGCACATCGTGACGACGCAGATAGTCGTAGCCAACCTGTGCGGCCTCTGAGGGCCAACGGCTCAAACCTACGTACAGAGCCTTGCCGGAGCGGACTATATCCACCAACGCCTGAAGCGTCTCCTGCAAGGGGGTGTTGGGGTCATAGCGGTGACAATAGAACAAATCGACATAGTCGAGCCGCATACGACTTAGGCTCTGATCGAGACTCGCCATCAGATGCTTGCGTGATGCCCACGAGCCGTATGGGCCATCCCACATGTCGTAGGCAGCCTTGGTAGAAATGAACAGCTCATCGCGGTGATGCAGGAAGTCATCATGCAACACGCGTCCCATGAACTCCTCAGCTGCCCCAGGCTCAGGTCCATAGTTGTTGGCAAGGTCAAAGTGGGTGATGCCACAGTCGAAGGCTGCCCTCACTATGCTACGGCTCTGTTCATCCGGTGTGTTCTGTCCGAAATTGTGCCAGAACCCCAATGAGAGTTTTGGCAACATGACACCAGACTGACCACAGCGGCGATATTGCATCATGCCATCGTAGCGTCGCGCATTCGGAATGTAAGCAGAAACCATATATTCACTTTCATTTTGCTCGGCACAAAGGTACTCACTTGTCAAATATCCACCAAATATTTCAAGTTACAAGAGATTCATTTATCAAAATTAGTGTGAAAGACCTACACGCGAACCGTGTGTCATCGTGAATTATGAATTATGAATTGAGTTTTCTGCTGTCATCTGACATTAATGTCGTACCTTTGCTCCACAAATCAAATTATTACTGCCACCACGTATTCCTGAATATGCGCAAACTTCTGCTCTTTCTACTTCTAATGCTGTCTTTCTGCGACCTGACAGCCCAGCAGCAACGCAGGCAGTCGCAGCGACGCACCACCACATCAGGGCAGACCCAGCAGCGCAGGCAGCAGTCAAACCAGCAACGCAGGCAGCCGTCAAGCCAGCAACGCAGACAACAGTCAAGCCAGCAGCGCAGGCAGCCAACCACCCAGCAGCGCGTAAACGACCTCCAGCAACGACGCACCCGTGTGCAACGCGACATCAACCAGTCGCGCCAGCAGCTCGGAGAAACCCAACATGCAGCTGTACGCAACGAGCAGTCGCTGCAGTTCATAGAGACACAGCTGCAGAACCGTCTGGAATATATAGACATGATACAGTATGACATAGACAGTCTGGACAACATCATCACACAAATGGATGCTGAAATCCAGAGTCTGGACTCATCACTACAGGTGCGACGCCAACAATACAAGCACAGCTTGCGCCACGCTCAGGCCACGACATCATCCCGCAGCCCACTTATCTATATGATGGCCAGCGAGAGCTTCGACCAGATGTACCGCCGTCTGCGGCACACTCGCGAGTATGCAGCCTACCAGCGCACACGAGGCTATCAGATACTGTCGGAGCAAAACCTGCTACGGGTGAAACGTAACCACCTGCTGGCAGCCAAGCAGGAAAAGAGTCTGGCCTTGCAGGAGATTATCACCCAGCGACAGCAGCTGGCTAAGCAGCAGACAGAGCAGAAGCATGCCGCCCAACAGCTGCAACAGCAACAGCAGGACATACAGCAACGCATCACCCGCCAGCAAGCTGAGTTGGCTCAGCTCAACAGAAGCATAGACGAAGCTATTGAGGAGATGGAACGCGAGCGGCGCAGACAAGCTGAGGAGGCAGCCCGCAGACAGGCTCAGGCTAACGCACAGCGCAACGGCAATAACAGGAGTGGCACTCAGCCATCACAACCATCGCAGACACAATGGCTCACAGCTAAAGACCGTGAACTCAACGGTAGTTTGGAGCAGAACAAAGGCAGACTACCAGTGCCTATAACAGGTTCTTACCGCATATACCGCCATCACGGTATCAACCAAGTGTCGCAAGGAGTGACTCTAGAAAACAGAGGGGTGGACTACATGGGACGAGCCGGCGCACAGGCACGTGCCATCTTCGATGGCGAGGTGTCGCGTGTGATACAGATTGGCAACACCAAGCATGTGCTGGTGCGCCACGGCAGCTACATCTCCGTTTACAGCAACCTCTCGTCGGTATCAGTGAGGATGGGTCAGGAAGTGAAAGCCCGTCAGGCCATTGGCGCTGTAGCAGCCAACGAGGATGGGTTCTACATACTACAGTTCCAGCTTCGCAAGGAGACAGCCAAACTCAACCCCGAGCAGTGGATTGCGAGATAGCGCGTCCTGTTTTATTTGCGTGCTTCCAGCACTAGGCGCAATGTTCCGACGAAACGTGCATTTTTTCCCATCTGGTTGTTAGGAACTGGCATTCCATCGAGATTATTGACTACACGAGGCCGTTCAAAATAGGTATGGCTATGGCCTCCCAGCACCAGGTCTATGTTACGTGTGCCAGCAATGAACATCTCATCGTTCATATCCTGAAGGCCCCATCCTAGATGTGACAGACAGATGACGAGGTCGCAGTGGGCTGTATTGCGAAGGTAGTCGGCAACAGGTTGCGCAGCCTCAATAGGGTTGGTGTAATTGACACCAACACGTGTAGATGCTGACACCAGCCCCTCCAACTGAGGCGACACACCCAGCACTCCAATCTTCAATCCGCTGCGCTCTATGATGACATAGGGCTTCACCAGTGTCTCGCAGGGTGTGCCTGTGAAGTCGTAGTTGCAGCACACAATCGGGAACTGTGCCATTCGGAAGATACGAGCCATGTTGTCCACACCAAAGTCAAACTCATGATTACCTATGGTGGCAGCATCATAGTGCATGAGGTTCATCAGTCCGACCTCCACCTCCCCTTTATACAGCGAGTAGTAGGGAGAGCCTTGCGAGAAGTCGCCACAGTCAAACAAGAGGAGGTCAGGATCGTTTACACGCAAGTCACGCAGCAGAGCAGCTCTACGCATATAGCCTCCTTTGTTGGCCTGTTCGGTGTCGGACAAGTTTGGATTTAAGGGTGATATACAGGAGTGGGTGTCGTTGGTATGCACAACCAATAGCTCCTTTGTCGCGTCCTGGGCCGATGCTGTGAGAATGGACAGGACCGCGCATATATATATAAAGGTATAACGCATAGTCATGTTATGGTATTGTTAATCTTTCTCTACTATTCGTCCTTCAATCTCTGAGTGAGCCATCTGACCTTGACTGTCTAGCCACTGCAGATAATCTATCAACACATCACGCATCGCCTTAGTAGTGATTGTACTCTTCTGTGCATCCTTCAAGGCATACATCTTGTCGTTGCCATACGAGAGGTAGTCGATAGTGGCAACGACATAGACCCGTGCAGGCTCGATAGGTTCTCCATTGATGGTGGCACTGCGCAACTGGCCGTCCTTGCTGATTACCATCCGCACACTATGGCTAACGCCTTCACCGTGGACAGCAGCAATATTCTCCATCAGCCTCAACATGTCTATGCCCCTCATCTCAACTATGGTGAAGAAGTTCTCGAAGGGTGCCACCGCCAACACATCACCACGACGTACTGTGTCCTGTGGCAAAGCACTGCGCAACCCACCTATGTTGCACAAGCCCATGTCTGGTTTGTAGCCCAGACGCTCGCCCTCAGCCACCATCACATCAGCAACCCAGTTGCTCAACAAGCACTCTGGACGCTGCACTGTCATGAACTGCGCGCTGCGACCTACATACGGTCTCTGCAAGCTATCAACACCCGACTGGTAAGGTGCCAGGAACTCAAAGACCTCAGCGACAGGATTGCTGTCCAGTGTTGACGTCACCTCTATTCGCATCGGTTTAACCACCCGCAGGGCATAGCCTGCACGGGAAGAGGTCTGCTGAGTTTGAAGAGAACTGCACGAACCCAGACACAAGGCCAGGGCTGGTAACAAGAGACTGAGATTGATTCTTATCATAATATGTAGTTATGACTGTATTTGTGCTGTCAAAATTACTACAAATAACACCGTGCAGCAATGATTTTGCCGAAAAAGAGCAAAAAAGCATGTGCAAGGTGTTGAGGTTTGGCATATTCTTCCTACCTTTGCACCCGCTTTCGGCGTAATCGCTGGCAGGACGAGAGTAGCCTGTTTATGTTACGCTGGACGACAATAACAATTTTAACCGTCATAAACAATCATGGCAAACCTAATTAAAATTGCTGAGGAAGCATTTGCTACTGGCAACATCAGCAAGTTCGACAGCTTCGGTCCTGGCGACACAGTTGCAGTAGATTACAAGATTGTCGAGGGCAACAAGGAGCGTATCCAGCAGTACCGCGGTGTCGTTATCAAGATCTGCGGCCACGGCGACAAGAAGCGCTTCACCGTCCGCAAGATGAGTGGCACAGTGGGTGTAGAGCGTATCTTCCCCCTCGAAAGCCCCAACATCGAGATGATTACCCGCATCAAGGCTGGTAAGGTGCGTCGCGCTAAGCTCTACTACCTGCGCGGTCTCACCGGTAAGAAGGCTCGCATTCCTGAGAAGCGCGTTGCCGAAAAGAATGAGGATTAAGCCCAGACGACTCTCTGCGCGTCTGTACGCCTTAACTTCAAAGAGGATGTGTCGAAACAACCGACATGTCCTCTTTTTTGTATATGCTGTGCGAGGTCATGTACTTTACAGGAAGCCATACAGCCACCAACCCTACAATAAGCACGGTAAGGAACACCAGAAGTATGTCGGCTATGTGGATGCTGACAGGATAAGCCTCAACAATGAACGCACCTGCCGTCTCACCAAGTTTCACGATACCCAGCTCCTGCTGCAGGTAGCACACGAACAATCCAACCACTATTCCTATTAAAGCGCCAAAACCAGAAATAAGCCAACCCTCCAAGACAAAGATCTGTGACACCTGGCGGTCTGTGGCTCCCAGAGAACGGAGTGTTAGCATATCCTCGCGCTTATCAATCATCAACATCGACAATCCGCCAACGATGTTGAAGCTTGCAACAAGCAGTATGAAAGTTAGGAACACGTATGCAATGAACTTCTCAACCTGCATGATACGAAACGTGTCCTCCTGCTGCTCATAGCGATTCTGAACCAGAAAGCGCTCGCCCAACAGAGCCTGCAACTCATGTTGCACCTTATCGACATCGGCATCCTCTCGCAGACGCAGTTCTACCGCACTAACCATGCCTTGCTGGTCGAACAGCCGGCGTGCGAACCCAATTGAGGTGACGATATACTGTCCGTCATACTTAATCTGGTTCACAGCGAACACCACTCCCGGCGAATACAAATCCTCATGATTGAAGTTCTGCATTGGGTTCGTCATGTTAATCTTCTCGCCGCGACGTGGAGCCCATATCGGAATAGCACCCTCATAGTATGTTCCCAGCCCAAGCGACGAAGCTAGCCGTATGCCCATTATGCCATAGTCGATATATGTGGCATTCAAAAGGGAATAGTCGCCATCGCCATACAACGCATCGCGCAGGCGGGACTGCTCACTATAGGTGGCATCCACGCCCTTGATGTTCACCACCCATTGACGGTTCTCTGCTACTATCAGAGCCTGGTCCTCCAGCACATCTGTTGCCACCTCCACAGCAGGATGGTTGTGAAGGACAACCAAGGCAGAGTCGTCAGCAGCCACTACTGTTCCCTGGACCAATGTCAACTTCAGCTGCGGGTCAAAAGCAGTAAAGAAATGAGCAACAAGATCCTGAAAGCCATTGAACACACTCAATGTCACAACCATAGCCATCGTAGCCAACGCCACCCCGCATATCGAAATAATCGATATGATGTTGATGGTATTATACTTCTTCTTAGAGAAGAGATACCTACGTGCTATGTAGAAAGAGAACATGGCTTGTAATTGAACGTCGATGGACTGGCTCAGTCTTTACGGGTGAAGTCACCACCGATGCCACGGCTGTAACTGTGACCGTCATCGCCCGAATAGCTCCCGAAGCCAGTATCAGTGACCTTTGTGCCATTATCCAGCAAGTATGTGTCAGGCCCACTGCTGTGATGGTGGTGGGTAGTACTGCGGCTACTGTCTTCCACCCACCAGCCAAACAGCTTGCCTGCAAACCATAGTGCAAAGAGGATGCAGAGGCCAATGAAAAACAGCATGGCCAGATATACTCCAATGACGAATGTGGCGAATGCACAGACTATTGCCAGCACGGCTGTCAGTATCTTGTTGCCTATTGAGATTTCGCCAGACCTGAGCACAGGGAGAATGAACCATACGATGTAAACCAGCAAAGCTGTTGAAGCGATAGTAGATACGATTGATGCAAACGTCTGCTGAGTCTCAATCCCGCTCAAGAAGAACTGGGAAAGGACTACCAATGTACACACAATTGCACCCATTAGGAGGCCCGCAGAGGCAAAGGTAATAGCATAGTCCTTTAGTTCGCATACCTCCGTCTCTCCACGATTCAGATTCACATTCTCCTGAATCCACACTTTAGTCTGAGAAATGTTCATGGTTTCTTATATTTATATGTACAGTTTTATTTTTCACCTAGCAGTCTGTCGATATTATCGGCATAGTCAAGTGAGTCATCCACAAAGAACTTCAGTTCGGGGATGATGCGAAGCTGAAAACGAGTGCGCTGTCCAAGCTCATAACGTATCTGCTTGCTGTTCTCATTGATGTTCTGCACGATTTCCTCTGCACGTTCCGATGGGAACACACTCAGGTAGCCCCGACAAACACTCAAGTCCGGACTGATGCGGCAAGCTGTCACCGACACCAGCACCCCCCTAGTGGCACGTGTCTGCTTCTGAAATATGTCGCTCAGTTCCTTCTGAATGAGCCTTGCAATCTTATTCTGACGAGTTGTTTCCATAATATTATTTTTCTGTTTTAGCCTTATAGGCCAGCGCGTACATCTTCATCTGGCGCAGCATGGCCAACAGACCGTTGCTGCGTGTGGGTGACAGATGCTCGCGAAGCCCTATACGGTCTATGAAATAAAGGTCGGCATCTATTATCTCCTGTGGAGTATGCCCTGACAGCACACGGATGAGCAACACAACAATACCCTTCACTATCAAGGCATCACTCTCGGCCTTGAAATGTATGCGTCCAGCTTCGTCAAGGTCGGCTACGAGCCACACGCGGCTCTGACAACCGTCAATGAGATTTTGCTCTGTCTTGCATGCTGCGGGCAATGGCTGCTCCTCTGATGCCAGGTCTATAAGCATCTGGTACTTGTCCATCCAGTCGTCGAACTCAGAGAACTCCTCTATGACCTTGTCCTGAAGCTCGTTAACTGATGCGATGCTCTCAAAATTATTATCGTTCATTATCTTCACAAATTATCATTATACATCACCTGAAGCACCACCTGTCCCACGACTTTCATCACATCGGGGTCGATGTTGTCAGGAGTGTCGCTGATGGTGTGCCAGGTGTCACCGAAGCCGCTACGCTGCCCCGTTACGTGAGGCACAATATCCAATGAAGGTATATGTGCATATTGGTAGAGAGAGACATGATCATCCATCACGGAGCCTCCCTCTTCACGAATGAAGATGTCACCATAGCCAAGCTGGTAGGCGACTTGCCATACCAACTCCACCACGGGACGGGCAAAGAGGAGTGAGTAGCTCTCCATGGCGAAGCGAGCCTTGCGTCCTCCCACCATGTCAAGGTTCACAGCATAGCGTGCACGATAGCCACCATTGTATGCTGCCTCAGCCCATTGGCGTGAACCCAAGCACCAATAGCTGTATGGGTCAGCCGGTTCTTCATCGGTCTCAGCCCAGCGAGGTATGCCTTGGTCTTCGAGGTCGAAGCACACGAAATCCACGCCATAAGACAAGGGCAACAGAGAGATGGCGCGAGCCATCTCCAGCATCACAGCCACCCCAGATGCGCCGTCGTTTGCCGCCATCACAGGGGTGTGATGATTGGCTGCATCGGGATCGTTGTCAGCCCAGTAGCGACTATCGTAGTGAGCCGATATCAGCACACGGTCATTACTTTCGGGGTTTATGCTAGCAACAATATTGATACCGTGCATCCGAGTGCTGTCGTAGCCTACTGTCTCAAAGTTTTGGAAAGCCACGGTAGCCCCCAGTCGTCTGAACTCGTCGGCTATCCAAGAACAGCAGGAGTCATGAGCTGCCGACATCGGTGTCCTTGCCCCGAAAGCACACTGTGCCTCGACATACGCCATAGCACTGTCTGCACTAAACTGAGGAGCTAGCTTTAGAGCTATGGTATCAGATGACGACACGCCAGAGGTCTTGCCTGTGCATGAACCAAAGGCTGTTGCAACGACTATCGCCATACATACCACTCCACAACAGATGAAGAGCCTAGGCATAAATCCTGAAAGCGTTTTGAAATTATTGTTCATTTTGGAATAGCGGTTCGTTTGTTAGTATTTTGTGCCAGCAGCCTGACAAGCTTCCATAACTCTGAGGAAATTACCGCCCCAGATGAGACGCAGGTCAGCTTCGGAATAACGGCGACGCAACAACTCGCGGGTGAAGTTGATCAGTTCCGAGGCTGAAGCGAGTCCTGTGACACCACCATCGCCATCAAAATCAGTACCTAGTCCCACATGCTCCACACCAACAATGTCGATGAAATGGTTCAGATGTGCAATAGCATCGAGAATAGATGCCTGTCCATCGGTACGCAGGAAGCCATTGTACAGCGTCACCTGTGCCACACCGCCATGAGCCGCCAAGCAACGTAGCTGGTCATCGGTCAGGTTACGCGGATGGTTGCACAGAGCCTTCGATGATGAGTGTGAACAGACCACAGGCTGCTGACTGATGTCAATAGCGTCGTAGAAGCTGCGTTCCCCAGCATGGGAGAGATCAACCATCACACCCAGACGGTTCATCTCGCCAATCACCTCCTCGCCAAAGGCTGTCACACCTATACCCTCTTCGTTGTAGCGGGCAGAGCCACAGATGTCGTTGTTGCCATTATGACAGAGAGTCATATAGACTATTCCCATATCGGCATAATGACGAAGCTTCGCGATGTCACGTCCTATGGCATAGCCATTCTCTATGCCTCGCATGATGGCTTTCTTGCCAGCCGCCTTTATACGATAGAGGTCGGATGGTGTGCGAGCCAGCTCCACAAGGCCGGCATGGGCCTTCACCATCTGTTCTATCTGGTTCAGCAGGCTGTCAGCCATCTGTGAAGCTACAGCATGGCCGGCCTCAGTGCATTCCCCTTGTGGGATATATGCAACCATGATGGAAGCATCCAGGCCACCCTCCTGCATCTTGTGCAGGTCAACGAGTATCCGGTCATCGCGTGTCTCAAACCGTATGCCCTCATGAAAGAACATTGGTGTGTCGCAGTGACTGTCAAGGGTGAGGTTGCAGCGATGGAACTCACGTGAACGTGCATACAACCCAGCCTCATCTACGAGCCATCTGAACAACGGCATCATGCTGTCGTCACCTACAAGGCAAAAACATTCGGGATGCCACTGTACTCCAATGATGGACTTATGCTCACACGACTCCACAGCCTCTATGATGCCGTCACTAGCCGTTGCCGCCACACGCAGGTGCTGTCCGCCCACCGCCACAGCCTGATGATGGAAGCTGTTTACAGCGAGTCGTGTCTGACCAAAGACTTTGCTTAAGAGCGACTCTTCAACTATGGAAACAGTGTGAGAAGCATAGCTGCGATTGAGATCCTGACTGTGCTTTACAGCCACGGTGTCAACAGACCTGCAATCGGCAATATCCTGATGCAGTGTGCCACCCAGTGCAGCCGTCAGCACCTGAATACCACGACAGATACCCAGGATGGGGAGCTGGCGGTTAAAGGCCATACGTGTGAGCAGCAGCTCAGCCTCATCACGCTGCGGACATATATGCCCGAGAGCCTGAACGGGTTCCTCACCCAGCTGCAACGGGTTGATGTCGCCACCGCCCGATAGCAGCAGGGCATCGATGCGGTCCAGCGTGGTGCGGAGCACATCGGCATCTGCTGTTGGAGGCAACACCATAGGAGTACCTCCCGCCCGGATAATGGATTCGTAGTAGCCCTCTGCCAGTTCACATCCCTTATCACCGAAGTTACCCGTAATTCCGACCACAGGCCGACGAGTCACGACAGGTTCAGCTCCGTGAATGGCAGCGTATGATGATGTCCAGAGTTTCATGAATGGGTGCTTAGTCCTCAGGTGTGTCAGCAATGAGTCCAGACTTTCGCGCCGTCAAAGCCTTGATAGCAGCTACATCGGCCTCATTCAGTCCAATGGGGATCTCGGTCTTTATGCTCTGCTTGAGCGATATGAGGGTCTCGGTTGAGATTACGCCCTCTATCTCCTGCAAGCGATTGTTGAGCAGTTCCATAAGATGAGCATTGTCGCGGGCGTAGAGCTTTATCAGCATGGTATAAGGACCTGTCGTGAAGTGGCACTCCACAATCTCTGGTATCTTCTCAAATTCGGATACAACACGTTTATACATTGAGCCACGCTCCAGCGTAATGCCGACGTAGGTACATGTGTTGTAGCCTAACGAAGCAGGATTGACATGATAGCCCGACCCTACTATTACACCCATGTCCACCAATCGCAGCACACGTTGATGTATAGCTGCACGTGACACGCCGCACTCTGCTGCCACATCCTTGAATGGTATGCGTGCATTGCGCGTGATAATCTCCAGGATTTTCTTGTCTAAGCTGTCGATTTTCTCCATCTCTATATACCTATTTATATATCTGTAGAAACAAGTTTGGCAAAAGTAGGCAAAATATATCAGATGTATAGCTGACAAAGCACAAAAAAGACACCAAAAGGTCATTTTGGTGTCTTTTTGTAGGCGGAATGAGTGTTATTCCGACAAGTGTTTATGCCTTCACGCGACCCAGATAGCTGCCATCGCGAGTGTCAACCTCGACAATTTCACCCTCGTTGATGAATAGAGGCACACGGATCTCGGCACCAGTCTCCACACGTGCTGGCTTCAGAGTGTTGGTAGCGGTGTCACCCTTCAGGCCTGGCTCTGTCCAAGTGATGGCGAGCTTAACCTTAACAGGCACGTCGGCATAGAGTACAGTCTCTGTGCTGGCATCTGTCACAACCTCCACGTTCTCACCTTCCTTCATGAAGTTAACGCCGTTGATCAGGTCCTTGGCAATGGGGATCTGCTCGAATGTCTCGTTATTCATGAAGATGTAGTCCTCACCTTCTACATAGAGGAACTGATAGCTACGACGCTCTACCCTCACGTCTTCCAGCTTCTCACCGATGTTGAAGCGACGCTCCAATACGTTGCCGCTCACCACATCCTTCAGAGTGGTACGCATGATAGTATTGCCCTTACCTGGCTTAACGTGCAGGAAGTCAATGCAGAAATAGAGCTTGCCGTCCATGCGGATGCAGGTGCCCTTCTTGATGTCTTGAGAATTAATCATAAAATGGTATTGAATAATGAATTGTGTGTAGCATTTTGCCTTTGCGGCTGCAAAGGTAGTGTAAATCAGCTAAAAATACATCATGTCAAAGGCTAAAAATGCTACAATCTTTTGCGTGAATGAAAAAAAGTACCTAATTTTGCAGCCCGTTAGCCCACATAGGCCATCGAATGATAATCAAAACATAAGTATATACTCAAATGAAAAGAACGTTCCAACCTCACAACAGACGGCGTAGCAACAAGCATGGCTTCCGTCAGAGAATGCTCACAGCCAATGGCCGCCGCGTACTGGCAGCACGCCGCGCAAAAGGCCGCAAGAAGCTTACCGTCAGCGATGAGTTCCACGGCAAATAAGTATTAAGCCGAACAAGAGAACATCGCACACTAAAGGGGGAACAAGGGAAACAGGAGTACAAATCTTGTCTCACTTGTTCCCCTTGCTTTTTCCTATTCATACAATTCACCTAAATTAGCCTTATGGGAGCCAAGAAGTTTTTCAAGAGCATTTTCAATTGGGTTGTATGGCTCAACATAGCAGGAATGATACTGCTCGTGATACTTGTCATCGTGGGAGCATGGCAGCTCATGGCTGTCTATACCCATCATGGTGAGGTGGTGGCAGTGCCTAACGTGAGGGGGATGATGGAGAGCGATGCCCGCTACACGCTGACACGCGAGGGGCTTACGCCAATTGTTATCGACTCCGCCTACAATCAGCAGCTGCCACCTGGAGCTGTTATTGACCAGGATCCGCATGGGGGCAGGGAAGTGAAGGAAGGACGCGAGATCTACCTCACCGTCAACGCACAGAACAAGCCAACCCTTCCCATACCCGACATTGCCGACAACAGTTCGCTGCGCGATGCCCAGCAGCGCCTGCTGGGCATGGGTTTCAGGCTAGGGCCTATAGAATATGTATATGGTGAGAAGGATTGGGTCTATGGCGTGAAGGTTAGAGGACGCAACGTCTATAGCGGAGAACGAGTGCCCATTGATGTGCCATTGGTGCTGCAAGTGGGAAAAGGCGATGAGAATCCGGAAGATGAAGAACAGGATGCTGACGACTGGTCGAATGGCGCTGAACAGAGCTACGGCATCGACGACCTGGGTCAATAGCATCAATCCTTAATCAAGAAACATGATATCCGACACGGTATTCGACAGCGAAGACCTATCCTATGATGAGTTCGACGATGACCTCCCATTGACAGAGGACAGCGACGGCTCTCTCTACGAGCATAGGCGTGTGGTTGCCGACAAGGGGCAGGAGCCTCTGCGTGTGGATAAGTTCCTGATGGATCACCTGCGCGACACCAGTCGTGCACGTATCCAGCGGGCTGCCGAAGCCGGATGCATACATGCCAACGGCAAACCCGTTAAGAGCAACTACCGGGTGAAGCCTAACGATGTGGTGACACTCATGCTCGACCATCCCAGGATGGTCACAGAGATTACCCCCGAGGACATACCTCTGGATGTGGTATATGAGGACGATGACCTGCTGGTCATAGACAAGCCTGCAGGACTGGTGGTGCATCCCGGATGCGGTAACTACAGCGGAACCTTGGTCAACGCACTTGCCTATCACCTACGCGACCTCAGCACCTACGATCCCAACGACCCTAGCGTGGGGCTGGTACACCGTATCGACAAGGACACAAGCGGCCTGCTCGTAGTGGCAAAGAACGCTGAGGCCAAGACCAAGCTCAGCCATCAGTTCTTTGTCAAATCCACACGCCGCCTCTACAATGCCCTCGTATGGGGGAGCTTCGATACAGCTAGCGGACGCATAGAGGGCAACATAGCCCGTGACCCACGCGACCGGCTGCGCATGACTGTACTCCCACCAGGCTCCGAGCAGGGCAAACCTGCTGTCACCCACTGGCGCACCATCGAACCTCTGGCATACGTCACATGGGTGGAATGCCAACTGGAAACGGGACGCACCCATCAGATACGCGCCCACATGCGTAGCATTGGACACCCTTTGTTTGCCGATGAACGCTATGGCGGCACAGAAATTCTGCGCGGACAGCCCACAGCTGCCTACCGCCAGTTTGTACACAACTGTCTGGAGATATGTCCGCGTCAGGCACTCCACGCCCGAACTCTCGGTTTCCAGCACCCCCGCACAGGTGAGCAGATGGACTTCAGCAGCCCCCTGCCCGATGACATGACCGCCCTCCTCAACAAGTGGCGAACCTATGTCAATGCCAGTGTTAAGTGAATAATACCAATAATGAGAACATTTGTGCTGTTCTATGATGTTGCTCATGCTGATGTATGAATCTGTTCACACTTGTGAATTTAGATATTCACTCTTGTGAATTTAGCTGTTCACACTTGTGAATTTAGATATTCACTAGAGTGAACAGATTCATATATCAGCATGAGTGCATTCATGCTGGCGTATGAATGCACTCGAACACCAGCATTAAGCCGAATTCTCATGCCATAAGGTCGGACATGATGCCATCGGACACCATCAGTGCGGCATGGGAGAGACGGAGATGGTTGTCTGCGATTGTCAGACGCTGGGCTTTGATGTGAGGTTGAGCCATTCGGAGCAGATAGTCGAGCCGATGCTGTCCAAAACGGGCGGACAAACACGTGAGGTCAATACCTTCACAGGTGCGCAGGCCGCACATCACAGCTTCATCATACAATTCCGAATCGGACAAGACCTCTACTTCGGCAGGACGTTCACCGCAGAGATAGGCCGTGAGATTTGGAGTATTGGCTCGCCGCTTACGCAGGCCGTCGTAGCTGTGAGCCCCAGGTCCGATGCCAAGATAAGGTGCGCCTTTCCAGTAGCTGCTGTTATGACGTGAGCGGAAGCCTGGCAAAGCGAAGTTTGAAATCTCATAATGCTCAAATCCGGCTTGACTTGCACGCTCACACAGACGGTAGTACATTGTGGCACTCAGTTCGTCGTCGGCCTCACAAACACGTTGCTCTTGCAGCATTCTATGTAGAGGTGTACCAGGTTCGTAGCTGAGAGCGTATGCCGACAGATGCTGCACACCGAGAGACAGAGCCGTGTCGAGGTCACGTTCCCATAATGCAAGGGTCTGATTGGGCAGACCGTAAATAAGGTCTATACTGATGTTGCTGCACCCTTCTGCCTGCAACTGTCCGACAGCATTGACTGCCGTTGCGGCATCATGGCGACGACGGATGAAGCGTAGCAGCTTATCGTCGAAGGTCTGCACACCAAGACTCACACGGTTGAACCCCTCCACTAGACCCAATCTCAATACATCGTCAGGGTTCATTTCCACAGTCACCTCCGCCGTCCCACTCACGCTGTACTCTTTATAGATGCAGTTCAGAACTGCATGAAGCTGGTTGGCTGATAGCAGCGAAGGCGTTCCACCACCAAAATAAATAGTCTGTACATCCTCTGCGCCCAACTCATGCCGTCTGTCACGCAGCTCGCAGCACACAGCCTCCACGTAGGCTGCAATCTTGTCTTCCTGCGTAGTGGAATAGAAATCGCAGTAGATGCAGCGAGAGCGACAGAATGGGATATGGATGTAAATAGACATTTCAGAGGCAAAGGTATGACCTTTTTCTGTTTTTGTTGGATGCTGTGACGTGAAATGTGGCTAAGATTGAGTAATTTTGCGGCGCGAAAGTAAGATTTCAAGTTTAGCATGTTGGAACTTAAAGAAGTTAGAGGAAGTTATGTGGCCTCCGGCCACGGAAGTTAAAGGACAACACTTCAGCTATTGGTTATATCAGCCAGCAAAACATTCGTCTTTTAACTTCCAAGCATGCGAAGCTTGCGCACTAGTACACTTAAAACCGGAATGAACAGCAACATACATACAAGGGAGGAACAGATGGCGGCTTTCGGACGTCTGCTGGACGTGCTGGACGAGCTGCGGGAAAAGTGTCCTTGGGACAGGAAGCAGACCAATGAGAGCCTGCGCCCCAATACCTTGGAGGAGACCTACGAGCTGTGCGACGCCCTCATACGCGCAGACAAGCAAGACATTTGCAAGGAGCTGGGCGACGTGTTGCTCCATGTATGCTTCTACGCCAAGATAGGGTCAGAGACAGGCGATTTCGACATTGCCGATGTATGCCAGCATCTCACCGACAAGCTTATCTATCGTCATCCTCATATTTATGGCGACGTGAAAGCCAACGATGCCGACGCGGTGCTGAAGAACTGGGAGCAGTTGAAGGTAAAGGAGAAAGACGGCAACAAGCGTGTGCTCAGCGGTGTACCTGCAGCCCTACCCTCGCTCATCAAGGCTTATCGCATTCAGGACAAGGCTCGCGGCGTAGGCTTCGACTGGGAGCAACGCGAGGACGTATGGCAGAAGGTACACGAAGAGCTGGCTGAACTGGAAGCCGAGCTGGCACGTGAGGACAAGGAGCGCAGCACCGATGAATTGGGCGATTTTCTCTTCTCGGTTATCAACGCGGCACGTCTCTACCACCTCAATCCCGACAACGCGCTGGAGCGCACCAACCGCAAGTTCATACGGAGGTTCACCTATTTGGAAGAACACAGCATACGCGAAGGCAAGCCCCTGACAGAGATGACACTGGAGGAGATGGACAAGCTGTGGAACGAGGCTAAGGCTCAAGAAAAGTAAGTCTATGAAGACGCGTCTGTTTCTGTTCATTGCCACAATGGTTGGCGTTCTGCTCCTCGCATCATGCAATTTCGGAGGAGGCGACAATTCATCGATGGACACCTCCATGCGAATCGTTGATACAGAACCCGACTCCATGTACTATGGCATCTGCCTGGAAACTATAGGGCGCGACAGCATACTCTTCCTGTCCGACAACGGCGACTCCACCTGGCTGACCATGAGTGCTACAGCCCGTAGGATTGGCACAGTGGAAGCAGACTCCCGACTAGCCATCATAAAGACAACAAAGACGGGAAACGAAGTCAGCCTATTCGTTAACCTGTCCATGCTCATGGGACAATGGGTGCAGCCCGACCCCGTATCGGCAGGCAACCTCACAGGTTTCATGCTGGCAGAAGGCGGTGCGGCACAAGGGCTGAACATAGCCGAATTCAACTACGACAACTGGCGCATTTTCAATGGCAAGCTGCTACTCGACATAACATACGAAGAGGGATTCGGAACCAGCGAGACCGACACCTTCAACATCATGAGGCTCACATCCGACTCCCTGTGGCTTCTGGGTTCACAACGTATGTTTTTGCACCGTATGAACCGCGATGAGAAGCTGGACATCACTCAAGACTACAGCGTAAGCCCTGAGCTGGGCAGCAGCCTCGACCCCAACGAGGATGGACTGGACGAAGACAACAAAGGCACAGGCGACCTACAGTTCTTCAATCCCGACTTCGACGTTGTGCCGTAGCGCAAACTAAACACCAATATAGTCTCTTTCAAACTACGAATTTGGCGTATTATACGAATAACGGCTGCACATTAATTCGTGCAATTTGTCTAATGCGTAGTAAAAAACATAATCAGATAGATCTGTAAATAATAGGAAACACAATAATAAATCATGGAACTAGCAAGTAAGTACAGCCCCTCGGAAGTAGAGGGCAAATGGTATGAATACTGGCTCAAGCATAAGATGTTTGCCTCTAAGCCCGATGGTCGTGAACCATACACAGTGGTTATCCCACCACCAAACGTGACAGGTGTGCTCCACATGGGACACGTGCTGAACGAGACCATTCAAGACATTCTAGTGCGTCATGCACGCATGCAAGGGAAGAATGCATGCTGGGTGCCTGGCACAGACCACGCCAGCATCGCCACTGAGGCCAAGGTTGTGAACCGTCTGGCAGAACAGGGCATCAAGAAAGCAGACCTCACACGCGAGGAGTTCCTCAAGCACGCATGGGCTTGGACAGACGAACACGGAGGCATCATCTTGAAGCAGCTGCGCAAACTAGGCTGCTCATGCGACTGGGACCGTACAGCATTCACGATGGATGACGTACGTTCTGAGAGCGTCATCAAGGTTTTTGTTGACCTCTATCGCAAGGGTCTTATCTATCGCGGCGTGAGAATGGTGAACTGGGACCCCAAAGCCCTCACCGCACTATCAGATGAAGAGGTTGTATATAAGGAGGAGCATACCAAGCTGTACTACATGAAGTACTATGTGGCAGACAAGACCACCCTCGACACCTCCCGTGATGGAGGGGAGACCTCCGGTTTGCAGGAGGGTGGATCTAACGTCATCCACAAGGATGAGCGTGGCTACTATGCCGTGGTAGCTACTACCCGTCCTGAGACCATCATGGGTGACGTGGCTATGTGCATAAACCCCAATGACCCCAAGAACCAGTGGCTGAAAGGCAAGCAGGTTATTGTGCCGGTAGTGGGACGTGTAATCCCTGTAATCGAGGACGAATATGTAGATATTGAGTTCGGTACTGGCTGTTTGAAGGTGACACCCGCCCACGATGTGAACGACTATATGCTGGGTGAGAAGTACAACCTCGAAGCCATCGACATCTTCAACGACGATGCCACCCTGAGTGAACGCATTGCCACCGCCCAGCAGAAGGCTCTTGCCGAGAGCAAAGTGTCCGACGAATATATCATCGACCTCCAGAAGTATGTTGGCATGGAGCGCTTCGCTTGCCGTAGCCAGATAGCAGAGGACATGATGGCAGCTGGCCTGATGGAGAAGATTGAGGACTACGACAACAAGATTGGCTGTTCAGAGCGCACTGGTGTACCCATCGAGCCAAAGCTGTCAATGCAGTGGTTCCTGAAGATGGAGCATTTGGCAGACATAGCACTATCACCTGTAATGAATGATGACATTCAGTTCTATCCAGCCAAGTACAAGAACACCTATCGCCACTGGCTGGAGAACATCAAGGACTGGTGCATCTCGCGTCAGCTTTGGTGGGGACACCGCATACCTGCATGGTACATGCCACAGGGTGGTTTTGTGGTGGCTGAGAATGCCGACGAGGCATTGGCAATGGCTCGCGAGCAGAGCGGCAATGCCAACCTTCAGGCCGCAGACCTCCGTCAGGACGAGGATGCACTTGACACATGGTTCAGCTCATGGTTGTGGCCTATCAGCCTGTTCGACGGCATACGCAATCCAGGCAATGAGGAGATAAGCTACTACTATCCGACAACCGACCTCGTTACAGGTCCGGACATCATCTTCTTCTGGGTGGCCCGCATGATTATGGCAGGCTACGAGTACGAAGGCAAGATGCCGTTCCGTCATGTCTATTTCACAGGTATCGTGCGCGACAAGCTGGGTCGTAAGATGTCGAAGAGCCTTGGCAACTCGCCCGACCCACTCGACTTGATAGAGCGTTTCGGAGCCGATGGCGTGCGAATGGGTATGATGCTCAGCGCACCTGCAGGCAACGACATTCTCTTCGACGAAAGCTTGTGCGAGCAGGGACGTAACTTCAATAACAAGATATGGAATGCCTTCCGACTAGTGAAAGGCTGGACGGTTGATGAGAGCATACAGCCATCTGAATGCAACAAGCAAGCCATGCAGTGGTTCGATGCCATGTTGCGCCGCACAGCTGCCGAGGTTGAGGACTTGTTCTCCAAGTATCGTCTGTCAGAAGCCCTGATGGCTGTGTATAAGCTGTTCTGGGATGAGTTCTCATCGTGGTATCTGGAGATGGTGAAGCCATCCTACATCAACGGACAGGCACAACCCATCGATGCCACAACATACAAGGCTACACTTGGTTTCTTCGAGACTCTGCTGAAGATGTTGCATCCTTTCATGCCATTCATCACCGAAGAGCTATGGCAGAACGTATTGGAGCGCAACGAAGGCGAGAGCATCATGCGAGCCGAGCTGCACCTTGCTGCACCCACAGCTGAAGACGAGCAAATCATAGCCCGCATGGAGCAGGCCAAGGCCATCATAGCTGGTGTGCGTACTGTACGCAACCAGAAGAACATCGCGCCACGCGAGGCCCTGAGCCTGGAGCTGGTGAAGAGTGCCGATGCAGAACGAGCAGCCGCATCGGCTGCCATAATCGGCAAGCTTGCCAACCTCTCAGCTATCAACATCGTTGAAGCAAAGAGCAACGGCAGTGCTTCGTTCCTCGTACAGACACTGGAGGTTGCCGTTCCACTTGGCAATCTCATCGATGTTGAAGCAGAACGAGCAAAGGCTGAGGCTGAGCTGAAACACCTGCAAGGCTTCCTCGCTTCTGTTGAGAAGAAGCTGAGTAACGAGCGTTTCGTTGCCAACGCACCCGCAGCTGTCGTGGAGCTGGAGCGCAAGAAGCAGGCCGATGCCAAGCAGAAGATTGCAGCTCTCCAGGAGACTATCGCCGCACTCTAAGATCATCATCATGCTTTGCGGTCACCATTGTGGCCACAAAGCATGATATTTTTTTAAGTAGGTGTTCACAATTAGTTTTATGAATTTGTTCAGCTATTTGGATGCAGATTTTTCTTTTCTCCGAAGGAGCAGAGCGGGCTCTGTGACTGAGGATAAAAGGAAAAGATGCGCCAAAGAGCGAACAAAGACATGAAAGCACATACAATGCTGGATATAGTAAAATAATTTTGAGCACCTACTTATCAGCAACGTCAATAAACTTATCATACACTATGAGCAGGGTTTCAATTGCTATCTTCGCATCGGGTACAGGATCCAATTGCGAGAATATTATCCGATATTTCCAAAGCTCTAACACTGTTTGCACGTCCCTCGTGGTAAGTAATAAGAGCGATGCGCCAGTCCTTGACAAGGCACGACGGCTCGGTGTGACCACTAAGGTTGTGAACAAAGCTGAACTGAATGATGAGCAGGTGATGATGCCCATGCTAAGGGAGTACAATGTACAGTTTATAGTTCTGGCCGGCTTCCTGCCCATCATACCAGACTTCATGGTGAACGCCTTCGACCATCGTATGATAAACCTACACCCGTCTCTGTTGCCTAAGTTTGGCGGCAAAGGAATGTGGGGACACCATGTACATGAGGCTGTCAAGGCGGCAGGCGAAAAGGAAACTGGTATGACAGTACATTGGGTGACACCTGTTTGCGACGGAGGCGACATTATTGCACAGTTCCGTTGTCAGCTCTCCCCCGACGACACTGCCGATGACATTGCAGCAAAGGAGCATCAGCTGGAAATGCGACATTTTCCAGAAGTGATAGAACAACTGCTCTCATGAACACCTGATTATCAACAACAAGTGAAACGATGAAGAAACAAGGATTGGCTTTGCGATTTTGTGTATTGTCATTAATTGGCACAATAGTGTTCGTGACAAGCTCTTTGGCGCAGACAGCAGCTGGTGAACACACCATCTGTGCCGTTCAGCCTGTTGAGGTCAGAACAGCTGTTGGCAATGTACCACAACTGCCATATCAGCTACTTGTCCTCTATGCCGACAACGTGCCGGCAGCTGGCGAATGGAGACAGGTGCGCTGGATGAACTCGGCACCTGCCACCGAAGCTGAAGAGGCAAACCCCGGAAACCACCTTGTTGGTTCAACATACGAGGTGCAGGGCTATATCCTTGGCGACAACTCTACACCAAATGGTTTCCCCGTTACAGCCAAAGTGACGGTGGTGCGTCCTGACGAGTGTGATGGTTTTGAACGCAGTCAGCAGCCTGTGGCACAACCTATTCCGCTCAACAAAGTGAGACTCACAGGCAACAACCGTCTGACATGGAACCGAGATCTGGACATTGACCATCTGCTATCACTCGACGTGAAGCAGCAGCTATACAACTATCGCGACACATACGGTCTGCCCACAGACGGCTACCCCGAAGCCGACGGCTGGGACTCGCCCACGACAAAGCTCAAGGGCCACGGTTCAGGTCATTATATGAGTGCATTGGCATTGGCCTATGCCTCCTGTCCCGACAAGTCAAAGAAGAAACAGTTGCTGGAGCGTATCCGCATCATGGTGAACGAGTTGCGAGCATGCCAGGAACGCACCTTCGTCTATGATGAACAGCTGGGACGCTACCGTGAGGCCCGCGACCTTGCACCCCAGGCTGAACTGCTTGAGCTAGGAGGCTCATGGGCCGACTTCGACCGCTACAAGCAGGACTACCAGCACTATGGCTATGGCTACCTCAATGCCATACCCGCCCAGCACTGTGTGCTTATAGAAAAATACAGTCCATACAACAATGAGCAGGGTGTGTGGGCACCATATTACAGTGTGCACAAGCAGTTGGCGGGCTTGATAGACATTGCCACATACGTTGACGACAAGGCTATAGCGCGAAAGGCACTACTCATAGCCAAGGACATGGGACTATGGGTATGGAACAGATTATACTATCGCACATACGTGGATAGGAACGGTTCACAGGAGCAGCGTCGTTCCCGCCCCGGCAACCGCTATGAGATGTGGAATATGTACATTGCCGGTGAGGTCGGGGGTATGCAAGAGTCATTAGCACGGCTGTCAACTATGGTGGGTGACTCCGTGGAAAGCGAGCGACTGCTTGAGGCTGCCATATCCTTTGACAGTCCTGCCTTTTTCAACCCACTGGCTGGAGGTATTGATGCTATACGCACACGCCATGCCAATCAGCACATCCCAATGATTACGGGTGCCTTGCAGACTTTCCGTGCATGCGGCTTTACCTATTACTACGATATAGCCTCCAACTTCTGGAACCTAATACAAGGTCGCTACCGCTATGCTATGGGCGGTGTGGGTAACGGAGAAATGTTCCGACAGCCATACGCCCAGATGCTGGCCATGTGTACAAACGTCACATCCGACTGGCGAGACCGTAGTACATGGCCTGAACCTACAATCAACGAGACTTGCTGCGCCTACAATCTGGCCAAGCTCACCAAGGACCTCAACTGCTACCGTCCGGACAATGCAGGCTATATGGACTACTACGAGCGTGTGCTGTACAACCAGATTATTGGTTCGCTCAATCCCAACCACTATCAGGTGCTGTACCAATATGCGGTGGGACTGAACGCGTCCAAGCCTTGGGGCAACGAGACCCCACAATCTACATGTTGCGGGGGTACTGGTGCAGAAAACCACTTGAAGTATCAGGAAGCAGCCTATTTTGTCAATGACCGCACCATGTGGGTAGCTCTATATATGCCCTCTGTGGCCGAATGGGAACAGAAAGGCATCACCATACGTCAGGATTGCAAATGGCCAGCCGAGCGTTCTGTGATAACCATCGAGAAAGGAAAAGCCGAGTTTGAAATGAAGCTACGCATCCCATACTGGGCAACTAGCGGAATAAGCATTAAGGTTAATGGTGTGCCACAGCCAACCAACGGTGTGCGGCCAAGCTCCTATTACTCCATAGCCCTGCGTCAATGGCGCAAGGGCGACACAGTGGAAATCACAATGCCATTTACAGCTCATCTTGATTTCGGTCCCGACAAAATGCAGACAGCAGCCACAGGCCGCAACGAGACAGCTACACATTTCGAACCCATGTGGGCTGGCACTGTCATGTACGGTCCGCTGGTGATGGCCACAACCGGTATCACCTCATGGGATGAGGCTACCCTGCGATTGTCACGAAATCTTAGTGAAGTGCAGCTGAACGGTGTTCAGGACACCGATGCGACAGGAGCAGACGCCAATCTCTATACATTGGAACTGGGTGGGCATCACTTCATTCCTGACTACTATGCCGACCGCAACTGTACCCACTACTTCCGTCTCCACCTTGATGGACAGGAGGAGATTGCAGGAATGGCTGTTCAATCCCCTGACGGCATGGCCGACCTGTCACAGTTAAACGAGGCTCTGCAGGTGGCTCGCAGCCGTCGCGATGCACAGAACGCATGGATTCAAATGGAAGTCAAGGTTCCTGAATACGCACCTTGGGCCAGTCACGGCTATGAGCGCATGATACAAGCATATAATCAGGCGCAACAGCTCACAGCCGACCCGACGCGCAACTCCAGTCAGGAGGCTGTCGATGAAGCGGCCTCTCAACTCAATGCAGCTCTCAATACCATGCGTCCTGGCAACCTACCCGAACTCGAAGACCTGGACAAGCTCCTTCCCTTGCTGCAACAAGCCAAGACGGTGGAGCATCCATCAGAGCAGCTCACCAAAGCCATTGAGTATGCAGAGATGGTGGTACGCTACGTAAGCGACGGTAGTGGCACAGCCGACATGATTGAGAGAGCAGTAAAGCAGTTGGAGGACATGAAATGATCATCGGCATCACGGGTGGCATAGGCAGTGGCAAGTCATACGTTGCCCGACTGCTTAACACATTATATAATATACCTGTCTATGACTGCGACCGTGAGGCGCGTCGCATAATGGTAGAGGACACCGACGTGAAGAGACGGCTATGCAGCCTCATCGGGGATGATGCATATACAGCAGATGGCCGGCTCAATAAGCCAGCCATCGCACAATACCTCTTCGCATCTGCCAACCATGCTGCCCAGGTTAACGCCATCGTACATCCTGCTGTCAAGGATGACTTTATACGATGGGCCAAGGAGCTGCAACGTACAACTCACCTGCAGATTGTAGCTGTGGAGAGTGCCATACTAATAGAGGCTGGATTTTCAAATGCTGTAGATCATATTCTTGCTGTTGAGGCTCCAGCTGATTTACGCATTGCGAGAGCTATGCAACGTGACACCAGCTCACACCGCCAAGTGAGTGAACGTATGGCACATCAGATGACAGATGAACAGAGACGCGCATTCGCTTCATTTGTTGTTGTCAATGATGGACGTCCTGTCGAGCCTCAGTTAAACAACATCATACAATGCCTTGCGCCATCATAGCCTTTGCAACCTTCATGAAGCCTGCTATGTTGGCACCTTTCACATAGTTGATGTAGCCGTCTGCCTGTTTGCCGTACTTCACGCACTGCTGGTGGATAGCATGCATAATCTGGTGCAGACGCTGGTCAACTTCCTGAGCGCTCCAGCTTATGTGCATAGCGTTCTGGCTCATCTCCAAGCCCGATGTGGCCACACCGCCTGCATTCACAGCCTTGCCAGGAGCGTAGAGCATACGGGCTTCGATGAATGCATCAATGGCTTCTGGGGTGCAACCCATATTGGAGATTTCACCTACACAAAGGCAGCCGTTCTCAATCAGCTGGCGGGCATCGTCGCCGTTAAGTTCGTTTTGGGTGGCACATGGCAGTGCAATATCGCACTTCACCTCCCAGGGCTTGCGACCCTCAATGAACTGCGCTTCGGGGAACTCCTCAGCATAGGGCTGGCAGATGTCGTTGCCGCTGGCACGTAGTTCCAGCATGTAGTCAATCTTCTCACCGCTTATTCCCTCCGGATCATAGATATAGCCGTCTGGACCGCTGATGGTGATTACCTTAGCACCGAGCTGTGTAGCCTTGGTAGCTGCTCCCCATGCCACATTACCAAAGCCACTAATGGCAACGGTCTTGCCTGCAATGTCATGGCCGTGGGTATTCAGCATCTCCTTTACGAAATAGAGACCGCCGAAGCCTGTAGCTTCAGGACGTACCAATGAGCCACCGTACTCCAGTCCTTTGCCTGTAAGCACTCCGCTCCAGTCACGAGTCAGCTTCTTGTACTGTCCGAACAGATAGCCAATCTCACGTGCGCCAACACCGATATCGCCTGCAGGTACATCAATCTCCGGACCTATATAACGGTACAGCTCATTCATAAAGGCTTGGCAGAAGCGCATCACCTCGGCATCGCTCTTGCCACGAATGCTGAAGTCGGAGCCACCCTTGCCACCACCCATTGGCAGAGTGGTCAGGGCGTTCTTGAAGGTCTGCTCAAAGCCTAGGAACTTCAAGATGCTCAGGTTAACAGAAGCATGGAAGCGCAGTCCACCCTTGTAAGGACCTATGGCACTGTTGAACTGTACTCGATAACCCAGGTTTACCTGCACCTTGCCCTGGTCATCGACCCACGGCACACGGAACGTGATGATGCGTTCAGGCTCTACAAGCCTCTCAATCAGACTGGCTTTCTCAAACTCAGGATGCTGGTTATAGACATCCTCAATACTCATGAGTACCTCATGTACGGCTTGCAGGTACTCCTTCTCGCCTGGATGCTTGGCCTCCAAGCGACTCATAATCTCTTCAATCTTCATGGTCAATAGTGGTTAGTATAAATATAGGTTTTCTGCTAATTACATCTGCGAAATAATAGAAAGTTTTGCATACGACAAAGTGGTTTGCCATTTATTTCATACTTTTGTGCCACAAGTATAATCAAATCCATTTCAAAGCTATGAAGAGACTGTTCATATTTACCATTGCCATGGCACTCACCATTGGCTATGCTGCCACAGCAGCTAACGGTTTGACACTCGAAGACCTCACAAGCGGCAGCTACCGCGCCCAAACCATTGCTGGCATCACGCCACTGGCCGATGGTGAACACTATTCGCAGTTGAGTCCTGATGCAAAGCAGATTATCAGCTACTCCTATCGCACTGGCGAACAGGAAGCCGTTCTGTTTGATGTGACCAACACACGCGGCAATGTACAACTGCAAGACATCGACGGCTATGAAATGAGTCCCGATGAAAAGAACATACTCATCCGCACAGAGACCTCACCCATCTATCGTCACTCCTACACCGCCACATACTATATATATAATGTACAGAATCGTACACTTGTACCTCTGTCCAACGGTGGACCACAGGAGGTTGCAAAGTTTTCACCCGACGGTCACATCGTGGCGTTTGTACGTGGAGGAAACCTGTTCATAGTACGGCTTCTGTTCAATAATGCCGAGATACAGGTTACAAAGGACGGTGAGTACAACCACATAATCAACGGCAAGCCCGACTGGGTCAACGAAGAGGAGTTCTCGTTCTCACGTGCCTTCGACTTCACAGCCGACAGCGAGATGCTCGTTTGGATACGCTATGACGAGAGTGCCGTGCGTGAGTTCACATTTCCACTATACCGTGGACAGTATCCCAGCCTCGATGACTATGCCGCATATCCAGGCAGCTACAGCTACAAATACCCTATGGCTGGTGAGCAGAACGCCACTGTCAGCGTACACAGCTATGACATCAAGAGCCATGCCACCCGCAAGATGCAGCTCCCACTGGATGCTGACGGCTATGTACCTCGCATCTTCGCCACCAGCGATGCCAACAAGGTCCTGATACTTACTCAGAACCGTCATCAAGACCGTCTTGAGATATATGCAGCCAACCCTCGCAGCACCGAGTGCCGTCTCATTGTGCGCGATAACGTTGACCGATACATCACCGAGGAACCCTACAAGCAGTTCAAAATCTACAACGGTGGCTTCGTGCTGATGTCTGAGCGCGACGGCTTCAACCATCTCTATCAGTACGATCTCAACGGAACCCTCAAGCGTAGGCTCACCAGTGGTCAGTTTGTTGTCAGCACGTTCTACGGCATCAACCAGCAGACTGGAGAGTGCTTCTTTGCTGCCAACGAGGAAGGTGCGCAGTATCAGGCCATCTATAAGGTTGACACCAAGGGACGCATCACCAAGCTCAGCCAACAGCAGGGTAACAACCGCGCCTCCTTCAGCCGCAACATGAAGTACTATATCAACGTCTATAGCAACATCTCCACACCGCCAGTCACCACCATCTGCTCTGCAACTGGCAAGACACTGGTAACGCTGGAGGACAACGCTTCATTAAACCAAAAGCTTTCAACATTAAACCTATCCACCCCTGAGTTCTTCACCTTCACAACTAGCGAGGGTACACAACTCAACGGCTATATGGTGAAGCCAGCCAACTTCAAACCATCACAGCGTTATCCAGTCATAATGTACCAATACAGCGGTCCTGGCTCACAACAGGTCATTGACTCATGGTCGGCAGGAAACATGGGTGGCTGTCTATATGAGCATTACATGGCTGACCGGGGCTTTATCATGGTATGTGTTGACGGACGCGGAACAGGCGGACGTGGTGCAGCCTTCGAGAAGCAGACATATCAGCATCTCGGACAGCTGGAGTCACGCGACCAGGTGGAGGCCGCTCTCTACCTAGGCTCTCTGCCCTACATCGATGCCCAGCATATAGGCATATGGGGATGGAGTTATGGTGGCTTCAACACCCTGATGTCCATGATGGAAGGCCGGCCTGTGTTCGCAGCTGGTGTTGCCGTGGCACCTGTCACCAGCTATCGTTTCTACGACTCTGTCTATACAGAGCGTTTCATGCGTACACCCAACGAGAACCCACAGGGCTATGACGACTGTCCGCTCACACGCACTCCGCGCCTCCACGGCTCACTACTCATCTGCCACGGTCTCGCTGACGACAACGTCCACTTCCGCAACACAGCCGAGTTGACCGAAGCTCTAACTCAAGCAGGTCAACCCTTCATGCAGCTCACTTACACCAACCGCAACCACAGCATCTTCGGTTACGACGGTGGACGCACACGCCTCCACCTCTACCGCGCCATCTCAAACTGGTTTGAACAAAACCTGAAATAAGTACAGATTACATATAAACAAATGAAAAAACTATTGGCTCTATTTGTAGCCGTTGCTACGTGCTGTCCGATGATGTTCGGACAGAATCGTCCTGAAGACCAGAGGCAAACTGGGCTGAAGGATGCCTACAAGGATTACTTCAAAGTTGGCGTCGCCCTGAATGCCAGAAACCTCACTCCCGACCAGCAGTCGGTTGTGTTACGCGAGTTCAACAGCATAACTTGCGAGAACGAGATGAAACCTGCTTCGCTCCATCCGTCGGAGAATGTATGGAACTGGGGTGCCGCCGACAGCATTGCCAACTTCTGCAGGGCCAACGGCATCAAGATGCGCGGACATTGTCTGGTTTGGCACAACCAGTTTGCCGAATGGATGTTTACCGACAAGAAGGGAAAACCGGTGAAAAAAGAAGTCTTCTACCAGCGCCTGAAGAATCATATCCAGACCGTGATGCGACGTTATGCAGACGTGGTTTACTGCTGGGACGTGGTGAACGAAGCCATATCTGACGGCGGTGGGTATGGTCGCGGAGGGCGCGAACAGGACCCGTACCGCAACTCCAGACTCTATCAGCTGTGCGGAGACGAGTTTATTGCCAAGGCCTTTGAGTTTGCCCGCGAGGCTGATCCAAATGTTCTACTCTTCTACAACGACTACAACGCAGCAAATCCTGACAAGCGCGACCGCATCTTCAATATGGTGAAGAAAATGAAGGATAACGGTGTACCCATTGACGGTATCGGTATGCAGGGACACTATAATATATATGGTCCATCGGTTGAGGATGTCGATGCTGCTATCGAAAAGTATGCAACCGTAGTTAATCATATACAATTCACCGAACTGGATGTACGCATAAGCGAGGAAATGGGCGGACAACTGCAGTTCTCACGCCATGCCATCGAGGTGAAGCCCTACATCCGAACATTGCATACCGATCAGTATGCACGGCTGTTCAAGCTGTTCCGTAAACACAAGGATGTCATTGATGCAGTGACCTTCTGGAACCTGCACGACGGCTGCTCGTGGGTGGGTGTCAACAACTATCCGTTGCTGTTCGACAAAGACCTGAATACAAAGGGGGCATATCAAGCCGTGTACCACTTCAACCCGGAACTCGACACTGTAACTGTGAAAGAAGATTTCGTCCCATCGGAGATGAACCAGCCGGGCCAGATGTACCCGATGGTGAACTCACAGGGTTATGCCCGCTTCCGCATTGATGCCCCACAGGCAAAGTCGGTAATGGTTAGCCTGGGTCTGGGCGGACGCGGTGGAACCGTGCTTCGAAAAGACAAGGATGGAATATGGACCGGTACCACCGAAGGCCCAATGGACGAGGGCTTCCATTACTATCACTTCACCATTGACGGAGCCGTAGTGAATGATCCTGGTACGAACAACTATTTCGGTTCGTGTCGATGGGAAAGCGGCATCGAAATTCCAGCTCACGACAGGGATTTTTATGCCAACCGCAAAGATATTGCCCACGGTACCGTGCAGGAGGTTCTCTACTATTCCATGAGTACCGGACAGATGCAGACTGCTATGGTTTATCTTCCACCATCATACGGCAAGCTTGTGAAAGGCAGGCAAGAGCGGTTCCCTGTACTCTATCTGCAGCATGGTTGGGGCGAGAACGAGACCAGCTGGGCAAGACAGGGTCATGCGGGTCTGATTATGGACAACCTGATTGCCGACGGCAAGTGCCGACCCTTCATCATCGTTATGGCATACGGACTGACCAACAATGTACAGTTCGGCACCATCGGACAGTTTACGGCCACAGAGTTCGAGACACTACTGGTGGATGAACTTGTGCCTTTTATCGATGCTAACTATCTGACTAAGGCCGACAAGTGGAACCGTGCGATGGCAGGCCTCTCTATGGGCGGTGTGGAAACCAAACTGATTACTCTGCGCCGACCGGAAGTATTCGGCTACTACGGTCTGATGAGCGGAGGCACCTATATGCCTAACGATATCAAAGATCCGACTCAGGTGCGCTTGATTTTCGAGAGCTGCGGCTCGAAGGAAAATCCAGAACGGATCCAACAGTCAGTAGAGGCTCTGAACCAGGCTGGCCTTAATGCCGTAGGCTATGTGTCGGACGGCACTGCCCACGAGTTCCTAACCTGGCGCCGAAGCCTGAAGGAAATGGCACCGATGCTGTTCAGATAATCCTGTTACATTCTGCTAATATGAGCAAGATACTGATATTTGCTTCCTTAATGTGTCTGAGTGTCGCTGCTCAGTCACAGAACCCGTTTGTACAGACATGGTTCACCAGCGACCCGGCTCCGATGGTACACGACGGTACGATGTATGTATATACCGGTCACGATGAGGACAATGCAGACTTCTTCTGGATGCAGGAATGGCGCGTGTATTCGACACGCGATATGGTGAACTGGCAGGATCACGGTTCCCCGCTGGCCCTAGAAAGTTTCCAATGGGCCGATGACCGAGCCTGGGCAGCCCAGACCATTGAACGCAACGGAAAGTTCTACTGGTACATTTGCGCACATTCAAAAATATCCAACGGCATGGCAATAGGTGTGGCGGTGGCTGACACTCCAACAGGTCCTTTCCACGATGCCATCGGTAAGCCGCTCTTCGAAAACGGTTCATGGGATCATATCGACCCCACAGTAATGATTGACGATGACGGTCAGGCATGGCTCATGTGGGGCAATCCGCAGGTGTACTACCTGAAATTGAACGAAGACATGGTCTCGTATGAAGGTGAACTGGGTTTGATTGACATGACCGAAGAAGCCTTCGGTGCTCCTGCCATGAACAAGCGCGAAAGGGGGAAGACATATAAAGACTGCTACACTGAGGGTCCGTGGATACGAAAGGTGGATGCCAGAAAATACAAGGTCGAGCCACAGAAGGCCTACCAGTTGCTTTATGCAGCTGGTGGTGTGCCTGAACATATCAGCTACAGTACGGCTCCGTCGCCAGCTGGTCCGTGGACCTATGCCGGTGAGATTATGCCGTTGAGCGATACCAAGTCGTTCACCAACCATTGCGGTGTGGCAGATTTCGAGGGACACAGCTATTTCTTCTACCATACAGGCAAGCTGCCCAAGGGCGGAGGTTTCGGACGCAGCGTTGCGGTTGAGGAGTTTGAGTTCAACCCCGACGGTTCGTTCCCAACCATACAGCCAACCGACGATGGTGTGAAGCCCATTGCCGACTTCAATCCTTATCGGAAGGTGGAAGCCGAGACGATGGCATTCTCAAGCGGTGTGAAGACGGAACAAAATGCTGAAACAGGTGTATATGTGTCGGAAATCCACGACGGCGACTATATCAAGTTACAGAATGTAGCCTTCGGCAACCAACTGCCCCGCACGTTTACGGCACGGGTGGCCAGTGCCCTCAGAGGTGGCCAAATTGAAGTCCGTGTTGACAGTCTGCAAGGCATGATGCTCTGCCAACTCAACGTTCCCGGAACCGGAGGTTGGGAGCAATGGCAGACCCTTACAGCTGATTTCACGTCAAAGGTTTGTGGCAGCCACGACCTCTTCTTTGTGTTCAAGGGGCGTAAGGGACCAAAGCTTTTCAACTTCGACTGGTGGGAGATGCGAGGTCTGGAGCAGGTGAATATGCCACTCTTCCAAACCAAGTTCACAGCCGACCCGTCACCCATCGTGGTTGGCGATACGCTTTTTCTCTTCACCTCGCACGATGCTTCGCCAGAGGATATCCCTGACGAGAACGAGAGGTCGTCGGCAGGATTCTTCATGTACGACTGGCTACTGTGGAGTACCACCGACATGGTGAACTGGACGGAGCATGGTGCCGTGGCATCGCTGAAAGACTTCGACTGGCGCAGCCGCGACAACGGGGCCTGGGCTATCCAGACCGTGGAACGCAACGGGATGTATTACCTCTATGCTCCTTTGCACGGACACGGCATTGGTGTACTGGAAGCCAGTTCCCCTTACGGTCCGTTCAGGGATCCGCTTGGAAAGCCGCTGGTATGGAATCAGTCGAACTGGTTTGATATTGACCCTACGGTGTTTACCGACGATGACGGTCAGGCTTACATGTACTGGGGCAATCCCCATACTTTCTGGGCCAAGCTGGGCAATGACATGACCTCACTGACCAGCGAAGTGTTCCAGCTGCCACATATTCCGAACTATCAGGAAGGTCCTTGGTTCTACAAACGCAACGGACACTATTATCTGGGATTTGCCTCGACCTGCTGCCCAGAGGCACTGGGCTATGCCATGAGCGACCAGCCTACGGGTCCATGGGAATGGAAGGGATACATAATGCGCCCCACGCCTCGTGATCGCGGCAACCATCCAGGCATCTGCGACTACAAGGGCCATTCCTATGTTTTCGGCCAGAACTACGACTTGATGCATCTGGAAACATTCGAGCATCATGAGCGTCGTTCCGTGTCGGCTACCGAGATTACCTACAATGCCGACGGTACCATCCAAGAGGTACCCTATTGGCTGGATCAGCAGCCTCTGAAGCAGTTGCACTGGCTCAATCCCTATCAGCGGGTGGAAGCCGAGACGATGGCCTGGGGGTATGGTCTGAAGAGTGCAAAGATGGGTATTGACAACACAGGAGCAGTAATGGATATGCCCGAATCAACGGGCAGACGGAATATGTATGTCTTTGACATTGACAACGGCGAGTACATCCGTCTGCGGGGTGTTGACTTCGGTGTCCAAGGTGCCAGGAGCTTTAGCATCACAGCTGCATCAACGGGCAGCGTTACCCTGACATTGCGCGTTGATAGTCCAGAAGGACCTGCTATCGGAACGGTGACCATCGGTCGGACGGGGTCGGTTGAGAAGTATCGACCCTTCAGCACAAAGGTCAAGAATGCCGTTGGTGTTCACGACCTCTATCTATGTTTCGATAAAGCCAGCGATGATGTACGCCTGGATTGGTGGCAGTTCAAGTAAGAATTGACATATCTACTCGAATAAGCATTCACCGAAAAACTCGGGGCGGTGGAAGTCGGGGTTTGGTGTGCCGACAGGCTGCCACGATAGGAAGTGGGGACGAGGAAGCTTGTCCCCACATTTGTAAATGTTGCATCTGGCATGGATGCCATCGAGTTGAGGAATGTGGTGCTGGAAGAGTGTCGTTGTTGGAATAAGCAATGCCAACTGCCAACGGAAAGAGCCTTCGCTTAAAGGATGCTGGCTACGTCCAAGGGTGGTCCAGCGGCCGATGAGAGCAAGAGTCTCTAAGGTAGCCCGCTGTCTGTCGTGCCTTCCCAGGCCATAGCCCATCAGCATAGTGCCACCACAGTTACACTCTATATTGTAATAGCCAGAATTAGCATCGGGCTGGAAGAACAGCTCACAGCATGAGTCCTCCCACACGGCACCGTTGTCCGCTGCCGCCTCAGCACGTATGCTGGTTTCCTCAACATCGAAGTGAATGGCGATGGCCGCACCTGTGTGTGCCAGCCTGAACGACACCGCAGGCTTGTAGGGGTAGTCGTGACTCCAGTTGCTGCACTCCAGCTGCTGCCAGGCTACATGGGCGGCATCGAGGGCTGCAGGTATGTCAGCCGCAGCCATCAGCTGCTGATTTAACTTTGGTATGTTCATAGCTAATAATCCAACTTAATATTCGGTTTTATCTGTTTTCTCCTGCCATAGGCGGAACGACTGCAGGGCTTCATCGCGGAGCAGAGGTGTGATAGGCACTGTGCGTTTGTCGAGAGGCTTGTCCAATTCATCATATATGAAATCATCAGCGAAGTCTATGGCGCGGGCATCCTTGCGTGTGTTGCCGTAGAAGATACGACTGATGCGCGACCAGTAGATTGCACCTAGGCACATGGGACAGGGTTCGCACGAGGTGTAGATTGTGCAACCAGTGAGGTCAAATGTTCCAAGTTTATGGCAAGCCTCGCGTATGGTGTTCACCTCGGCATGAGCCGTTGGGTCGTTGTCTATCGTGACGCTGTTGGAGCGGCCAGCCACTACCTCCCCATCCTTGACAACGACAGCACCAAAGGGACCACCTCCGCTTTCCACACTCTTATTGGCCAGCTGTATGGCTTCGCGCATGAAAGCACGATCTTGTTCTGTGATATTCATGGTTATTCTTTAAGTTTGAATGATGTTCAGGTGCAAAGATAACAACAACTAAGGTGATTTCATGTATTTATTTGTGTACTTTTGTGACGCAATTAACAAGAAAACGATGTACAAGACAGTTATCTTCGATCTGGACGGCACACTTCTCGACACACTTGACGACCTGGCGGCGGCCACAAACTGGGCCTTACGGCAGCATGGCTTTGCAGAACATAGCACAGATGAGGTCAGGATGATGGTAGGCAACGGTGTTGGCAAACTGATAGAACGAGCCATACCCAACGGAGCCGTTAACCCAGAGTACTCACAGACATTAGCCGACTTCAAGGGCTATTACGTACAGCACTGCAGAGACAACACCCGTCCCTACAAAGGCATTATCGAGTTGTTGCAGACACTGAAAGCAGCTGGAGTGAAGACAGGCATAGTGAGCAACAAGCTGCAGCCAGGTGTTTCAGAGCTGCAAAGGGAATTCTTTGACGGACTCATTGATGTGGCTGTAGGTGAGCGAGAGGGCGTGAGGCGTAAGCCTGCTCCCGACATGGTGCTGACCGCCATGAAGGAACTCGGTGCCGACAAGGATAGCACCATATACGTTGGCGACTCCGATGTAGATATCACCACTGCCCGCAACTGTGGTCTGCCATGTATAGCTGTGACTTGGGGTTTCCGCGACCGTAACTTTCTATTGGTTCATGGAGCATCAACAATGGCCGATACCCCTCAGGACATAGCATCATTCTTATTGTCTTGCCAAGGTGATAACCTGTGAGCAGTAGTCAACGATTGTTGGTCGATGGGTTATGAATATGATGGTTATGGGGGCGGAGGCACTACGCTGGGTAGATATAATATTCTGTATCAGACGCTGCTCGGTGGATGTGTCCAGGGCGCTGGTGGCCTCATCCAGCAATAGTATGCTGCCTTTGCGCAGCAAGGCGCGAGCTATGGCTATACGCTGTGCCTGACCCTCAGACAGTCCTGCACCACCCTCCCCCAATTCGGTATCGAGACCTGCAGGCATATTCTTGACGAAATCAGCACACGCCATGTCCAGCGCATGCCACATCTCCTCGTCGGTAGCCTCCGGACATCCCATACGCAGGTTCCAGCGCAGAGAGCCGCTGAAGAGCGTGTTGCCTTGCGGAACATACACGATGTTGCAGCGCGTCAGGGCAGAAACCTCATGGCTATGCTTCAGGTCGTACATCTCCACCTTTCCGCTATTCGGCTTCAGCAGCGCGAGTATCAGGCGCAGCATCGTGGTTTTGCCAGCACCCGTCTCACCTAGCACCGCTGTACAACTGCCAATAGGGAAATCGAAAGCAACATCGCGGAGGATATTGCGTGAACCATCCTTGTACTTGAACGAGACATCATTAAAGCGTATGCCTGCCCCCTGCTCGAAGCGTACAGGCTCTCCATCCTCCTCCACAGGCACATCCTCCAGCTCCATCAGTCGCTCGGCAGCGGTGAAACTGCCAATCACTGCTGGGATGAAGCGGGTAAGGTCGCGGAAAGGACCTTGTATCTGACCACACAGCTGGATGAAAGCCGTCATCATACCGAAGGTGATGACACCTGATGCCAAGCTATGTACGCTCCACAGGAAAGTGAAGAGATAGGCACCACCAAAGCCCATGTTCAGTACCAGATTGGATGTACTGGAAAAGAGTGTACGTCGCTTGACCTGTTCGCGAAGTGTGGCTTGCAGCGAGCGCAGAGTAGCAAGCAGCATAGGCACTCGCTCCAATGTCTTCAGCACTAGACGATGCTGTATGCTCTCCTGCAACGTTGCCTGCACACGACTGTCGGTCTGCCTCACCTCACGGGTTATGGCTCTCATGCGGTTGACATAGAGTCGGCTGAGCAATATGAACACAGGAATAATCACTGTCACACCCACAGCCAGCCGTGCATCCATAGAGAAAAGGAAGAAGAACGCGCAGAGGAGACGTACCAGGACTGCCAACATCTGAGGCAAGGTGTCAGTAACCACCGACACAACAGTATTGCTGTCTGTGATAAGACGGTTCAGCACATCGCCGCTATGACGATGTTCCCGTCCATACCACTCACTGCGCAATAACCTCTCGAAGATGTAGCACTGCATTCGGTTCTGAGCCACCACGCCCAGCAAGGCCGCTATCCACCGTCCTGCAAAGCCCAACGTCAGCTGCAGAGCCATGATGCATATCAGGCAGATGGCTGCTCCCCGGAGGGTTGGCATATACTCTATACCCAGCAGATGCTTAGGCGATGTCACCGCTCCCGTGGCCACGTCTATAGCCATCTTCGTAGCCCAGATGAATGCGAAGTCCAGCCCCACACGCATGATACCGTTGAGAGCATTGATGAAGACCTGCATCCTCACTTGCCGGAAAATGCGTATGAACCAGCGCAGCAGCTGCCGTGTAGAATATAATGATGGTTTGAGTGCCAAGATGAGTTATAACGACTGCAAAGAGTTAATTCGGCTGCAATTATACGCAAAAATCATGAAAAGGTCTGCAACACATTGGCAAAATCACGCTTTTACCGTACATTTGCGCAATCTTTATGCATTCAACCTTATGTCTGAGCAGCAACTGAACAGCAGCGTTAGCAACGCACAACCAATTGACCCATCCAGCACGGCCTACGTGGCACCACATCAGGAGGAGCCTTTGCGCCTATGCGCCGAACACTTGAAGAAGATTTACGGCAAGCGTACCGTAGTGGACGATGTCAACTTCTATGTTGACCAGGGTGAGATAGTAGGACTGTTGGGACCTAACGGTGCTGGCAAGACGACATCATTCTACATGACCACAGGCCTTGTCATTCCCAACGAAGGCAAGGTGTTCATAGGCGAAACCGAAATCACAGACGAACCCGTCTATCGCCGTGCGCGTCAAGGCATAGGCTATCTGGCACAGGAGGCCAGCGTGTTTCGCAAGATGAGTGTGGAGGACAACATTGCCAGTGTGCTGGAGCTGCGCACCGACTGCACCGAGCAGTACAAGCGCGAGAAGCTGGAGAGCCTGATAGCAGAGTTCCGCCTACAGAAAGTGCGCAAGAACCTTGGCGACAGGCTGTCGGGCGGTGAGCGCCGCCGCACAGAGATTGCACGCTGCCTCGCCATCGACCCCAAGTTTGTGATGCTCGACGAGCCCTTTGCGGGTGTTGACCCTATCGCTGTGGAAGATATCCAATATATAGTATGGAAGCTGAAGAAGATGAATATCGGTGTGCTGATCACCGACCACAACGTGGAAGAGACGCTGTGCATCACCGACCGTGCCTATATGTTGTTTGAAGGACACATCCTCTTCAAGGGCATACCTCAAGAGCTGGCAGCTAACCCGGTGGTTAGAGCCAAGTATCTTACCAACAGCTTCGAGCTGCGCATGAAGGACTTTGAAGCAATGGACTTAGAGCGCCGAGCTGCCGAGACCGGAGCCAATGAGGTGTAGGAACTCCTGTCTTGTCTCAGCGTGTTCAAATGCACCTATATGGTGCATGGTGGTGGTGACGGCACCTTGTTTCTGCACACCACGCATCTGCATACATAAGTGACGAGCCTCAACCACGACCATCACGCCCTGCGGGTTCAAGGCATCCTCGATGCAATGGGCTATTTCTTGCGTCATACGCTCCTGCACCTGTAGCCTGTGGCTGAAGGTGTCCACTATACGTGCCAGCTTGCTAAGTCCTGTAATCTGGCCGTTTGGTATATAAGCAATGTGTACTTTACCGAAGAATGGCAACAGATGGTGTTCACACAGCGAATAGAACTCTATATCGCGCACCACGACCATCTGATGATAGGTCTCGTTGAACAGTGCGCTGCGCAAGATAGCCACAGGGTCTTCATCGTAGCCTCTTGTCAGTTCCAGCCACGCCCTGGCCACTCGCCTCGGTGTCTTAACCAATCCCTCACGGTCCGGATCCTCACCTAACAACGGCAGCAGTTGATGATACAACTGTTCAACAGCTTCTTGACGTTCTGTTCGGGAGTCGCTCATTTATAAACCACAATTTGGGTTTTTACTATTGAAGCCTCATTGAAGCGGTGTGTCTCCTGCATCTGCTTCAGCAGATCATTGGCCTCCTCATAGGTTTTGAAATCACCCACGCGACACACCCAACGCGGGCTGATGAAATTGGTATAGACAGGTACGTCGGTGAACATTGAGCGCACCAGACTACCCATACGCTGTGCTTCCTGTTTGGCACTACGGTTGTTACCTCCGGCATAGACCTGTATGCGATAGCCTATGGCCTTGGTTCGGCGACCATGTTCCAGGGCTGTGGCTGCCGTCTCAGCATCGGGAGCGATGCTGTCGTGTGAAGCCACATGGCCTCGGTGGGCTGTCGCATGAGACCGTCCGTTCACCAGAGCCTCAATCTCGGCATCGTGGTGAAGCGTCACCTGCCCCTCACCCGCAACATGGCGGGTGAGGTGCTGGGTGAATGTTGTCTGTGCATTGCAGCAAACGGCTGCCACGCACAGTGCTATGGTAATGAGAAATCTCACTGTCGGATATTAGTTCCAAGCATCGATGATACCACGGAAGTCAGCGCACTTCAGAGCTGCACCGCCGATGAGGCCGCCATCCACGTCGGGCTTGGAGAAGATCTCACGGGCGTTGCTAGGCTTGCAGCTGCCACCGTAGAGGATGCTGATGTTCTCTGCTGCAGCTTCACCGAAGCGACCAGCGATGACGCCACGGATGAACGCATGCATATCCTCAGCCTGCTCAGCTGTTGCGGTCTTACCTGTACCGATGGCCCATACTGGCTCGTAAGCAAGGATGATGTTTGCCAGCTGCTCCTCAGTCAGGTCGAAGAGGCTGTCAGCCAGCTGACCACCTACAACTTCGTTCTGTTTGCCAGCCTCACGCTCCTCCAGCACCTCACCGATGCAGAAGATAACCTTCAGGCCGTTGGCCAGAGCGAGGTTAACCTTCTCCTTCAGTATCTCGGCTGTCTCGCCATAGTACTGACGACGCTCAGAGTGGCCGAGGATTACATACTGTGCGCCAGTGCTCTTAACCTGAGCGGCACTAACCTCACCTGTGTATGCGCCCTTCTCCTTGTCAGCGCAGTTCTCTGCACCGAGACCGATAACAGTACCTTCCACAATGTCGGCCACCTTTGCCAAGTGAATGAAAGGAGTGCAGATTACTACATCACAGTTAGGCTTGGCAGCTGCCAAGGACTCTTTCAGTTCAGTGGCAAGGGCCACACCCTCCTGCAGGTTGAGGTTCATCTTCCAGTTGCCTGCAACAATTTTCTTTCTCATAACGAAAAACGGTTTATATGTATATGTATATGTAAAATGTACAAAAGACCCTATTTCGGTGCAAAGTTAAGCAGAAAAGACTAAAGAATGCCTCACACACATATACTTTTTCACACAATGTCGTAAAATAATCCATGAGCAGTAACGACTAAGTCACAAAGAATGCCTACCTTTGCGCCCGTTCTGGGATGGTCTCGTAGCTCAGCTGGATAGAGCAACAGCCTTCTAAGCTGTGGGTCTTGGGTTCGAGTCCCAACGAGATCACCAAGGTATGGGCAGATATAATCATGCCCGACATTAAGAAAAGCTTAACGAATTTCTCCTGTTTCGTGGGCAAGTGTCGCAAAGATGAGTTATCTTTGCGACATATTTTTATATATTACCTAAGTATTACACCTCCTGATGCAACGCATTTATGCTTTTCTAAACGAAGTGGCCGACCACAACAACCGCGAATGGTTCCACGACCACCAGCCAGAGTACAAGCAAGCCCGACAGTTGTTTGAGGATTATATTCATGAGATGATACTCCGATTGGCCGCGTTTGACCCGTCGGTTGCCTATCAGACACCCAAGTCATGTATCTACCGCTTTGCCCGCGACACACGTTTCAGTGAGGACAAGTCGCCATACAAGCGTCATTTCGGTGCCTTCGTATGCTCTCACGGACGCAAGAGCTATCGCGGAGGCTACTACCTCCACCTCCAGCCGGGCAATTCACTGATTGCAGGTGGCTCGTGGTGTCCGCCAGCCCCCATGTTGAAGCATATCCGTGAACGCATAGTCGATGAAACCGAGCGTTTCAGTGACATTGTGGAAAACCGCCAATTCAAGCAGCTATTCCCTGTGTTAGGTGAAGACCTGCTGAAGACTATGCCCAAGGGTTTCCCGAAAGACTTTGCTCATCCCGAATACCTGCGTCCACGTCTCTACACCGTGTGGCATCCCATCAGCGACACACTGGTGAGCGCACCCGACAGCCAGGCACAACTGGAGCGTATGTTCAAGGTTCTGCATCCATTGAACATATTCCTCAACGAGGTCTTCGACGACTACGAATAGCGCAGCCGCCAACAATAAACTAACTAAACATAACTATAAATGAGACTCTTTATCTCTTATTGTCTATTCTTCTTTTTCTCACTCACGGCATACGCCACACATGTTGACGTAGTGTGGCCAATGAGCGACAAGGACAACTACCGCACCTCAACAATCAGCGATGAGGGCGACGGTATGCTCACCACACGTGTTACGCTTGGGAGCAAGATGTCGGCCACAGCCACAATGACCGCACCCAACGCAGAAACCGGCTACACAGCAACCGACTACGACCCTGCCTTCACACAGTTCACACCTTCCACGCGTGTGACGGAGAAGACCGTGGGTCACAGCATCACATGTGCCATATCTGTTGCAGCTGGCCACACCTTCAAACCAACGTATATAGAGTTTGACGCAGCCAAGTGCGGCACCGATGGCGGCAACTTCGACGTGTATATAAAGAACGGCAGCGGCACCGAGATACCGCTCCAGCTCGCTGTTGCCCCCCTGCGCAACAAGATTGGGGCTGACAACAGCAATGGCTACAGCCATCATGCCTACCAGATTTCCAACCAGTTGCTGGAAAGCGGCAAGTACTTTAGCCTCATCATCTACGTGTACAACTTCAACGGCACCGACGACGCAAACCCGAAGTCGCTGGCTCTGCGCAACGTGACCGTCCGTGGCGAGATAGATGAACCCATCTTCGATGCCTCACATTATTTCACCGCTGCCAGTTGCTCTGCAGGCGACCTGCTAGAGCTGATTGCCAACTTGAAAGACGACGAGACGGCCACCTTCCCGGAAACAGTCTATGGCGACCCCGAGCAGTTCAGCATCACAGCTGCAGAGGGCTTCACCGCTAAGAGTTCATACACCAACAAGCTGCTCACCCTCACCGCCCAACAGAATGGAGTCGATGTGTTCAAATGCCACGTAAGGTTCACAGTCAGCTATCGTCAGGCAGAAGCCGTACCACTCAACCGTGGTCTGATGGCTGTGAAGACCAGCAACGGTGTGCTGGTCAGCTGGCGCTACAGGGCTAGCGATGAGGGCAAGAACCTCCGTTTCCGTCTTTGGCGCAATGGCAAGATCCTGCTCACCAAGACCGCACTCACCGACCGCACCAACTACCTCGACAACAACGGTCTCGCCAACTCCACCTACACCCTGGAGGTGGTTGATATGGACGGAAACGTGATTGAGCGTCAGGCCGATGTGAAGGCATGGGACAGCCAGACAAAATACATCACCCTACAAGGTGGTGCACCTACCGACCCCACCTCGGCAAATGCCACCTACACTCCCAACGATGCTTCGTTCTGCGACATGGATGGCGACGGCGAGTATGAGATCATCTTGAAGTGGGCGCCATCCAACGAGAAGGACGCTGCCAGCAGCGGCACCACCTCACCCGCCTTCTACTCCTGCTACAAGCTGGACGGCACACGTCTGTGGATGCTCCACACCGGACATAACATGTTCAACTCCGCCCACACCACACCGTTCATTGCCTGGGACCTCGACGGCGACGGCTATGGCGAGTTCATGGTGAAGACGGCTCCTGGAGCCATCGATGGCGAAGGCAAATATGTTCTATTGGCCGGCGACGACCCCAAGGCCAACCTCAAGGGCGGCAAAGGCAAGCAGGAGACAGGCTCTGAGTACCTCACCGTATTTGACGGTACCACAGGTGCCGAACTCAAGACCATCAAGTACCACACAGCCTACGCCGATGAAAGCTCATCTTTCTGGGGCGACAGCAAGCAGAACCGCTCCGAGCGTTACCTCGCAGCCATAGCATGGCTCGACGGTGAGGATGCCAACCCATCGGCCATCTTCGCTCGCGGCTACTACAACGGATGCAAGATTGGAGCCTACGACTGGGACGGCACCAACCTCACCATGCGGTGGCTGCACCGTGGCGAGAGTGCCAACAAGGGTACTGTGACCTATGCCAACGGCACTGTCAAGAACCTCACCACAACTGTTTACGGCGAGGGTACCCACTGGATCTGTGTGGGCGATGTCACTGGTGATGGCCGTCAGGAGATACACTACGGCTCAGGTGCACTGAAGCCCGACGGCACCACCCTCTACCGCACAGGATTGGGTCATGGCGATGCCATGCACCTGAGCGACTTCATTCCCTCACATCCAGGTCTTGAGTTATTCATGGTGCATGAGAAGGGAAAATATGGTTCTGACCTGCGCGATGCTGCAACAGGCGAAATCCTGCTCCGGCGCACTGCCAGCGGCGACACCGGACGCGGCATCATGGCTCATTTCAACCCAGAGGCCGAGAATGCCTACTGGCAGCATAGTGCCGAAGCAGGTATTTTCGACGCCAGCGGCAAGACCATCGCCGAGAGCATCTCCCACGGTGGCGGTGCCGGCCTCAGCTTCCGTGTCTTCTGGAACGACGACCTGGCAGATGACTTCTATGGTAAGAACATTATTGAGTACTGGAACCACTCGTCCAATGCCTTCTGGCGCATGCAGATCAACGGTGGCATGTATGTCTATGGCAACTACAACAACGACTCGAAGCAGAACCCATGCGTCTCAGGCGACCTGCTCGGTGACTGGCGCGAGGAGATTGTCACATGGATACAGTCGGACAACGACTACCAGCTCATCGTACAGGCCACCGACTACCAGACCAGCTACAAGGTGCCGCACCTGATGGACGACTTCGCATATCGCGCTCAGCTCATTGCACAGAACGTGGTATATAACCAGCCGCCACACCTCTCCTACGACCTGCGTTCACGCTACACCATAGAGCGTACCGTGCCTGCCACAGGCTTCGATGTCCTCTATGCCCCCTACCCCGTGCAGATACCAACAGGTGTTGTAGCCTATAACGTCACAGGCGTCAATGCCACAGCCGACACCCTCCGTCTGACCCGCTTGACCTCCAGTTCCATCATCCCTGCCGGTGCCGCTGTTTTGTATAGTGCCAAGGCGGGACAGACTCTCAAGTTCGTGCCAAGTACCAAGACAGCCGCCACCGTCAGCACCACCTACCTGAAGGGTTGCTCCGTGGACAGCGTTTTGACCAGCAACGCCGACACCTACGAGTTCTTCTACGAGCTGCGTTGCGATGCCAACCACGCCCTGGGCTTCTATAAGATGGACGACATCAAGCGTCAACCAGCCAACACACCTTGGCTGCGCATCAAGGGTTCAGCCAGCAACCCGCCTCTCGACCAGTACCTCATCGGCCCTGGTACTAACCCAACCGACATAACATCCATCCCAGGTGCCGCCGTTCCCTCCACCACCATCTACACTCTCGACGGCACCCCCGTTCCCGCCAACACGCCCTTGCACAACAATCACATTTACGTGGTGAATGGAAAGAAGGTGAGAGTGCAATGAATAATTGACAATGGACAATGGATAATGGACAATGGATAATGAATAATTGACAAATATAATATTTACCTTATGAAACTACGACATTTATTAATGACGGCAGCTGTGGCTGCTGTGACGGTGCCTTCAGTGGCTGCCGATGAGACTGTCATCACTGTCAATGCAAAGAAGGCGGGGTCGGTGATCCAGCCAACGATGTACGGCATCTTCTTCGAGGACATCAACTATGCTGCCGACGGAGGCCTGTATGGCGAGCTGGTGATGAACCGCTCCTTTGAGTTCCCCAACAACTTCGCCGGCTGGGACATCTCCGGCAACGTGACACTGCTGAACGACGGTCCCTTCGACAAGAACCCCCACTACGTGCGCCTGGCTCCATCCGGACACCGCGAGAAGCACACCATGATCGAGAACCACGGTTTCTTCGGCATGGGTGTCAAGGAAGGCGAAGAGTACCGTTTCTCTGTATGGGTACGTGTGCCAGACGGCGGCACAGCCAAACTGTGGATTGACCTCGTGGACAACGCCACCATGTCAGAAGACCAGAAGCTGGGCAACGCCGGCGTGGAAGTGAGCGGCAGCGAATGGAAGAAATACACAGCCATCCTCAAGCCAAGAAGGACTTTTGCCAAGGCCCATCTGCGCGTATGGGGCGACAGCAAGGTGACAACAGACGTGGAGCACGTGAGCCTCTTCCCAGTCAACACCTACAAGGGCCATGAGAACGGTATGCGCCTTGACGTGGCACAGGCGCTCGAAGACCTCCACCCAGGCGTGTTCCGCTTCCCCGGCGGCTGCATCGTGGAAGGTACCGACCTGGCCACACGCTACCAGTGGAAGAACACCGTAGGTCCTGTAGAGAACCGTCCGCTCAACGAGAACCGCTGGCACTACACCTTCACCCAGCGCTACTTCCCCGACTACTACCAGAGCTATGGCCTCGGCTTCTTCGAGTACTTCCAGCTGTCGGAGGAGATCGGTGCCGAGCCGCTACCTGTGCTGAACGTGGGCATGGCCTGCCAGTACCAGAACGGTGACGATGCCCATGCACCCGCCACTGTTGAGGGTCTGCAGCAGTTCATCGACGACTGCATAGACCTCATCGACTTCGCCAACGGCGACCCTGCCACCAACCAGTGGGCCAAGCTCCGTGCCGACATGGGTCACCCCGCACCCTTCAACCTCAAGTTCCTGGGCATAGGCAACGAACAGTGGGAACAGCCCTACTACGACCGTCTGGCAATCATAGCCCCTGCCGTACGCAAGGCTCATCCCGAGATCAAAATCATTGGCACCAGCGGCCCCAACGCCGAAGACGACTGGTTCCGCCACGGCTGGGATGCCATGCGCCGACTGAAAGCCGACCTCGTTGACGAACACTACTACCGCGACATCAACTGGTACAAGAACTGGATGAACCGCTACAACGACTACGACCGCAAAGGCCCGAAGGTGTTTGCGGGCGAGTGGGCCTGCCACGACCGTGGCAAGAAGTGGAACCACGCCGGTGCCAGCATCTACGAGGCTGCCTTCATGACCAACATAGAGCGCAATGCCGACATCGTACACATGGCAACCTACGCACCTCTCTTTGCTCATGTCGAGGGCTGGCAATGGCGACCCGACCTCATCTGGTACGACAACCTCAGCACTGCCCGCACAGCTTCCTACTACGTACAACAGATGTACATGCACAACCGTGGCACCAATGTCCTGCCCACAACCGTCACCCTGCCTGGTGGCCGTCCCGAAGCCAACCCTGTTGCCAAGGGTGAGGACGGTGTGTTTGCCTCCGCCGTACTGGACAAGGACAAGAACGAAATCATCGTCAAGGCCATCAACACCACCGAGCAGGCACAGCCTCTCTGCGTGATGGTCAACGGTAAGAAGCTTCAGGATGGAGCCAAGGTCGATATCATCTACCTCAACTGCTCCGACTACGATGCCGAGAACGAGCCTGGCAAGGACGAGGTGGTTGCTCCACGCTACAACACCGCCGTGGTGGCCAACAGCCAACTCCACTACAACCTTGCCGCAAAAACCTTCGTGGTCATGCGCATGCCTTTGCCACAGAAATAACAAACCTTCCGTTGTTTTTTTAACTACGAATTTCACTAATTAAACGAATTAGTCTGAGTAGCTTAGGCATTCGTGCAATTCGTGTAATTCGTGGTTAAAAACAATCGAAACTCAAATTCATGATAATTCGTGGGCCATTCATGGCAATTCGTGTTCAAAAGC
>JAFZQR010000015.1 GCA_017620295.1 Bacteroidaceae bacterium | reverse complement strand
GGTCGAGCGAAAGGACAATACTTCTGCTATTGGTTATATCAGCCAGCAAATCATTCGTCCTTTAACTTCCCATAACTTCCGCCGCAAGCGGCATAACTTCCTTTAACTTCCAAGCAAGCGGAGCTTGCGAAAGTCAAGTCATTAACGATAATTCATGGTCAATTCATGGCAATTCGTGTTCAAATCCAGACGGCAACTGCCAGATTGGGTTTTCGTTTAATTTGTACAATTCGTTGTTGAAAAAACAAGCGAAATCGTGTCAGGTTGTAGTTTTTCCCTCTAATTACTTGCACACATCCAATATTCTTTTCACCTTTGCAACGTCAAACCATTAAAAACATTGCCTATCGATACAACATTACTCCTAAACAATCACTTTTAGAAAGTAATGCACACATATCATCTTGAAGCCGATGACGTTCTTGTACGGCTCTATGAAGAAGGCAATGATGCAGCGTTTGACGTTCTGTTGGAGCGTCACCAGCAGCGTGTTTTCAATTATATCCTTGGCTTGATTCACAATGAGGATGAGGCGAATGACCTCTTTCAGGAGGTGTTTGTCAAAGCTATCACACGGATTCGCTCTCACCGTTATGTCGAGAGTGGACGCTTTGGCAGCTGGCTCATGCGTATAGCCCACAATCTTGTCATAGACTCTTTCCGTCAGGGACGCGGTGTCGTCACCGTTAGCGGTGATACACCAGAAGGGGCTGGCTTACTTAACAAAGCACGTCTCATGGATCATAGTGTTGATCAGATGATGGCCACCGAGCAGACTTTTGCCGATTTGGAAGCTCTGATGCAACGTCTGCCTAAACCTCAGCAGGAGATTGTCCAGATGCGTATGTTCCAGGGGATGTCTTTCAAGGAAATTGCAGCGCAGTGCAACTGTAGCATCAACACGGCTCTTGGTCGTATGCGCTATGCCATTCTCAATCTTCGCAAGATGGCTGCCAGCTACGATCTCACTATCGCTGAGTAGTTCATGCTCTTCACTAATTGGAAAAAAGCTTTTCACTAATTGGGATAAATATATTCCACAAATTGAGAGAAATCTTTTATTTTGGAAAACAATGTCCCATAATATGCAGGAATAAATAAATTCTTTAACATTGTCGGATGAAATTATTGCCTATTCATGCACATTGTTTTTTTGCTAAGCATGTGTTCTTTTTGGGAAAGAGTATTTCTCTTAATTTGTGGAATATATTTATCCCAATTAGTAAAAAAGCATCAGTGTGATTGCGGCTAGTAGTTTGTGCCGTCGTTTCTACCGTTATCTGCTGAGGAAACATTCGTTATCTGCTGAGGTTTTATCCGTTTCCTGCTGAGGTTTTATCCGTTTCCTGCTGAGGTTTTATCCGTTTCCTGCTGAGGAATCATTCGTTTCCTGCTGAGGTTTCTTTATGTGGGTACTAACAGGTGAAATGATGGGACTCATTTTATCATTCCAAAATTATTTATCTACTTTATCACCAATCCTATGTAATCAATTGACTATTAAGGTAATTAGTTGGTGATGTATGTGGTGAGATATGATGAGGAAAATATTGAAATATGGCTTAAAACTGACAAATGTATGCGTAGTTTGTGTACGTCATGGTATGATGTCGATGTTGTGGTGAGATGGTGACGGCCCTGAGTCCTCGTTCATGTATTAACACCACGAAACAGTTGTTGTGTTAAAATTGCTTAATTCACAGGTTAAAGTTAAGGCAAATTAAAACGGTTTAATGAAAAAGCCTTAATTTTGTGTACTTGATGAGCCTAAACTATGCCTTTTAAGGCGGAAAATAGGTATATATTGCTGTTGAATCATTGTCTCAACTAACTAACAATCAACATATAAGTACATACTTATCTGCAAGAATAAAAAGCTAACTTTATAAACTCAATCTTAATGTGTATGGAAAACCTTTTTAGCGCAAGAAGCAAGCGCACGGCACGGCTGCTGCTCGTGGCGATGGCTTGTGGGCTAACGTGGGCATGCCAAGATGACTTCAAGTACGATGACGAGAAACCGTCGTGGCTGAGTACTAGCATCTACGAGGGATTGGAGGCAAGAGGTAATTTCAGTACCTACTTGCAGCTCCTGAACGACCCGGTCGTGAATGAAGAGGGTGTGTCCAGTCTTAGGGACGTGTTGAGCAAGACCGGCTCCAAGACGGTGTTCGTGGCCAACGATGAAGCATGGCAGAATTTCTTCAATCACAATGCTACGCTGCCTGTGACCAATCCTTGGCACAACGCCACCAGCTATCAGAACCTGTCAACATCACAGAAGCTGCTGCTCATCCACACGAGCATGCTGAACAATGCCATTGTGATGGAGAACCTCGCCAGCAGTGATGGTAATCAACAGAATTCACCAACCCGTGGTGAGTTTATGCGTCGCTACACCGACTATGTGCTGACAGATACCGTTACCTATCTGCCCCCATCGGAACTTCCATTCTCCTACAGTACTGTTGATGACGACTATTGGGCTCGTTTCCGTGTAGCTGGCGCACGTGAGAACTCCAACTATGTTGGTGCCTACCTGCTGAACGACGACTCCCGCAGCATGATGCTCCATTTCACATCTGAACACATGACCAAGCACGATGTGACTGATGAGGACTTCAAGGTGTTTATGGGCCGTGAGCGTGCTACGAGTGACGTACACATTTATGATGCACTCCTTCTTGACAAGGATATTGTGGCAGAGAACGGATATGTGAACATCACAGAGCGTGTGATTGCTCCATTGGCTAACATGGCAGAGGTGATCCGTACCAACAACCAAACCAATATCTTCTGTCACATGATGGATCGCTTCTCTTTTCCTAAGTACGATGCTGATTTGACAACCTTCTATAACCGTCTGCATCCCAACGAGCCAATTGACTCGATTTTCGTGAAGAGGTATTTCTCGGCTCACACTGTACGTCCAGCACTTACAGACCCCAACGGACAGACGTTCAAGGATGGTAACACCGCACTCAAATTCGATCCGGGATGGAATGAGTACTACGATGAGTCTGACAAGCGTGCCGACATGGCTGCTATCTTCGTTCCTTCCGATGAGGCTTTGTGGACATACTTCCTCGAAGGGGGCGGTTCTGCGCTAATCGAAACATACGGTGATGCGAGCATAACCGTTGAAAAGTATGACTACGATGCTCTCTATCGTCAGATTGACGCTGTGCCGCTCAGTACCTTGCAGTCGCTGCTCAACGTGATTATGTTCCGCAGCTTTGTAGGTTCTGTTCCTAGCAAGATGCCTAAACTCCGTAACGACGCACAGGAGGAAATCTTTACTGTTGAGGACGTGAATAACATCGACACCTGCTATCTTGCATCCAACGGTGCCGTTTATGTGACTAAAAAGGTATATGCACCTGCCGACTACTCTTCTGTCGCCGCCCCTGCATACATCAGCAAGACCAACCTCATCATGAAGTGGGCTATATATAATGGTAGCGTGGAGTCCAGCGATAAGATGAAGATTAACTACTATGCATACCTCAAGGCTATGAAGAGCTACTTCACATTGTTCCTGCCTAGCGATGAGGCTATGCTCCGCTACTACGACCCAATCAGCTTCACCTCGCAGAAACCTCGTGTAATGTCGCTCACATACACTGGTACGTCTGAGGAAGATGTCTCTAAGGATACCTGGAATCCGACTGATAAGAATGCCTATAAGCTTTATCGTTATGATCCTGCCACAGCCACAATGGGTGATGCGTGGACTAACGAGGCCATGAAGGAGGATGATATTATTAACCGTTTGAAGGACATCCTTGAAAGCCACACCATCGTGCATGATGGTACTAACCCCATTGATAGTGAGAACCAGTACTATATCACAAAGAACGGTTCTGCCATCAAGGTTACTCGTGATGGTGAAGGGAAAATTGTAAAGGTTCAGGGCGGTTTCCAACTGGAGAATGAACGTGCCAATCGCCTCAATGGTTCCCGTGGTACGGTGGAGGTCAAAGTCGAGCAAACATATGATATGCAAAATGGTCGTACATACATTATCAACGACTGTCCAATTATCCCGCCAAGCAAGAGCGTATATGAAGTCCTCAATACAACAACTGACCAGTCAGGCCAGCTCGCATTTGAGGAATTCTTCAACCTCACACAGCCTTCATCGGAGATTATTCGTGCATGTGGTCTAGTCTCGTCTAATCTCACCTCGGAGATCCAGGACCGTCTTGAGAAGAAATTCTTCACCTTCATTGATAATGGCGGTGTGGACTTCAATGTCCAGTTCTTCAATAACTATCGCTATACTGTTTTCGTTCCTACAAAGGCTGCTCTGGATGCGGCTGTTGCAAATGGCCTGCCCACATGGGAGACTATAGAGGCTGATTATGCTGCTATTCCATCGTTCAAGAGTCTTGCCGAGAAAGAGAGTGATGGTATTACATATAAAACAGTTGATGGCAAGTACATTGTCCTTAATTATTATAAGGATGAGAATAATGAGGAAATCAAAGACACTATTTGGGTTAGTGCTGATAAATTTGAGGATGAAGACTTGCATTGTCTGCTTCATTCTGATAGCTTGCGTCTGCAGGCTGAAATTACATATCTGAATAATTTCCTGCGTGGACACTTCCTTGATAATAGTATCTTTGTTGATAAAAGTGATGTTGCCAGCACGGACTTCGTAACTTCGAGCTACAACACAGAGTTAGGTGTGTTCGTGAAGGTTCATTGCCGTCGTGCAAACGGAAAACTGTATGTTCGCGACGACAATGGTGGCACGGAAATCCCTGTTGTTGATTCCGATGAGCAGATATTCAATATCATGGCCCGTGACGTAACTTGTACCCGCAACAACAAGGCAACCTCGCCTAAAGGTCAGAATACCATGAACAACCTGCAAATCCAAGGTTCCAGCTTCGCAGTTATACATCAGATTGACGGCGTGTTGAATCACACTTCTTTGGATGCCGATGGTAAATATCCTGATTTCAAGAAAATGTCTGTTGGCGAGTGTAAGAGATACCTTCAAAAGTTTGCCATCCAATAAATAGTAGCAATTATGAACAAACTGATAAAACTGATACTTCTATGGGTGGCTTGCTTTGCTGCTACCTCAGTCAGCGCACAGCGTCGTATCTCTGGTACCGTTGAGGATGATATTGATGTTATCATCGGTGCCAACGTCGTGGAGCTTGACAAGAATAATCGTATCGTCAGCGGTACTGTGACTGATATGAATGGTAACTTCACCATGAATATCAAGGACCCAAAGAACCAGCTGAAGATTACATATATGGGCTATAAGCCGTGGATGCAGGTCATTGGCAACCGCACAGTGTTCAAGGTGACTATGCAGGACAACACCAAGGTCATTCAAGACGTTGTCGTTGTTGGTAAGAAGAAAACACAGAGTGGTGGCCTGAGTATTCCCGTGCGTGAGTTGGCTGGTGCAACCCAGACCTTTAATATGGACGAGATGGAGGGTATGGCATTCGAGTCTGTTGACCAAGCCCTTCAAGGTCAGATTGCAGGTCTCGATATCGTGGCCAACTCTGGTAACCTAGGTTCTGGTACAACCATGCGTCTGCGTGGTACCACCACCATCAACGGTAATGCACAACCACTGATTGTCGTGAACGACCACATCTTCGAACTCCCGGAAGATGCTCAGGATGTGAACTTTGAGACAATGGATAATGAGGAGCAGTTCTCAACCCTCCTTAACGTCAACCCCGAAGACATTCTCAGTATTGAGGTGCTGAAGGATGCATCCACAGCTAAGTGGGGTTCACGTGGTGCAAACGGTGTTATCGAGATTAAGCTTCGCCGTGGTCACACTGGTCCTACCAACGTTACGTTCTCATACCGTTTCAATGGTACATGGCAGCCTGATGGCTACAAGATGCTTGATGGCGATGGCTACACCATGATGCTGAAGGAAGCTTATTACAATCCACGTCAGATACCTACTAGCATCTATGAGCTTGACTACAATCAGCAGGCTTCACCGCTGATTTATCGTCACTTCACATACAACACCGACTGGATTGACGAGGTTACGAAGTTCGGTCAGGAGCATAAGTACTATGTGACTCTTTCTGGTGGTGGTGAGAAGGCAACCTTCCGTATTTCTGCCGGTTATGATAAGAGTACGGGTACCATCATTGGCCAGAAGCTTGACCGCTTCACTACCCAGACTGCCCTCGACTACTATGTCAGTGACCGCATCACATTCCGCTCAAATATTGGTTTGACCTTCACCAATAACCATAAGAACTACGGTAACGACATTCTGGCTCGTGCATACAACGCGATGCCTAATATGAGCGTATATCAGATGGCTGTTGATGAGGCTACAGGTGCCGTCTATAACACTGGTGACTACTTCAATATGTTCCCATTGGCTCAGGTTGTCACAGGTGACCATGAGGCAAAGGGTGATATAAGTGATCCTGCTGATGGCCTTGGTGACTATAACGCTGATGGTAAAACCAGCTGGGAACTGCGCGATTTATTTTATAATGGTAACCCTGTGGCACGTGCTTACAAGGCTTGGAACAAGGAACACCAATATAACCTCACTCCACAGTTCTCCGTTGAGTACAAGTTCCTCAGCAAGGATGGTGAGAGCCATGAACTGAACTACAAAGGTGATGTACAGCTCAATATCTACAATACCTCCAGTGACCAGTTCGTGCCGGCAGAGCTCCGTAATATGGATTGGATTTGGGGTGGCGAAAATAATTTGAATGGTTATACCAACCAGCGCAATGAGGTTGGTAACTCTGAGTACAAGAGCTTGGAATTCACCACTCGCCACGATCTGGCCTTCTATCCTAAGTTCAATAATGAAGATTGGTCGGCCAGTGCCCTTCTTCGCTGGGAGATGGCTAGCGGCGCATCCAGTACTCAGAACACTGGTCTCTGGAACGTACCTACAGGTATTACCGACCCGACTGTTGTCGCACTGCTTAATGCTGCTGGTGCCAGCAATAATGAGTGGCGCAACATGAGCATCTACGCTCAGGCTCACTTCTCATATAAGAGTAAGTATAACCTCGATGTCTCTGTTCGTTCCGATGGTTCTACAGCTTTCGGTGCAGGTCATAAGTTCGGAACATTCCCATTCATCGGTGCTCGTTGGAATATCATTGATGAGAATTTCATGAAGTTCTCCCGTAAGTACATCAGTATGTTGGCCTTCCGTCCTACATGGGGTGTTACAGGTAACACTGGTGGAGGCGGCTACAACCAGTACAACAAATACGGCCAATGGGGTTATTATAACCGTCATAGTGTAATTCGTCCTGAAAACCTCTCTTTGACTTCTATACGTTGGGAGAAGACACGTAAGCTCAACTTCGGTTTCAACCTCGGTCTCCTTGATGATTTGCTTACATTTGAATTGGACATATATGACCACAGAACTACTGACCTTATCATGAATAACCAACGTATTGGCTCTGCCAACGGTTTCAGCACACTTTCAAAGGTAAACGCTGGTGTGATGCGAAACAAGGGTTGGGACCTGAACTTCAGTTCTGGCTGGTTTGCTAAGGTCGGTAAGTTCCAGATGAAGGTTCGTGCAAACATTGCCCAGAACTTTAACGAGGTTGAGGAAATGAATCCGCTAATTCTGGAAAACCTCAATGGCTCCGACACTTATCAGCCCGGAAACCTATCCTACAATCAGCGAGTGCAGATTGGCAATGCTCTTGGTTCCATCTATGGTCTCCGCTACAAGGGCGTTTATCGCTACGACTACGACCATAATGGCTATACCCAGACATCTATCAACAACTACGGTTATGCTGAGGTCGGTACAACTGGTAAGGATAAGTTTGGTAACGACATCAACACGGCAGCTGCAGCGGAACGTCGTGGTGAGAACCATACCTGTCCTATCGCCTACGATGCTGATGGCAATATGTTGACCGACAAGCAGGGTAATCCACTTCGCATGTATTATGCATACGGCGACAACGGAGCTCTCTATCCGTTCAGTGGTGGTGATGCTATCTATGAGGATATCAACCATGATGGACAGATTGACCGCTACGACATGGTATATCTGGGCAACTCCAATCCAAAGTGCAACGGTGGTTTTGGTTTCACACTGAAGTTTGACCGCTTGCAGTTGAACACTGGTTTCAACTTCCGTATCGGTAACCAGATTGTGAACCTCGCCCGCATGAATGCCGAGAGTATGCTCTATAACGTGAACCAGAGCTTCGCTACCACATGGCGCTGGCGCAAGAATGGTGACGAGACAGTTGTGCCTCGCGCCCTCAGCACCAATACACTCTACAAGAGTTTCAACTCTCTGCCTAGTGACCGCTATGTGGAGGATGGTGACTATCTGCGTCTGCAGTATGTTCAGCTGAGCTATGAGGTTGATCCGAAGATTACAAAGAAATGGGGTATCCGTCAGCTCAAGTTCTTCGCGTCTGTCAACAACCTCTGGTGCTGGACAAAATATACCGGTGTTGATCCTGACGTTAGTCCTCGTGGCTATGCTGTCAGCTCCGACAACAACCGCACACCGCGTACACGCTCCTTTACCGCTAGTGTCAACCTTGGTTTCTAATACACCACAGCTATGAAATATAATATGAAATACAAACATATAGCACTCCTTGGGCTGTTTGCTTTAAGTGCTACATCTTGCAACGACTGGCTTACGCTCTACCCACAGGACCGCGTGGTGGAAGAGAACTTCTGGGAGGATAAAAACGACCTTGATGGAGTTCGTTATGCAGCCTACAGGCAGATGACAACAACTCTATTCAATCTTATTGCATGGGGTGACCTTCGCTCTGACAGCTACGACATTGTGCCGGTAGATAATAATCTGGACAAACGTACAGAATTCATCAAGGTCCTCAATGCCCTGCCTGACTCCACAATGGACTTCTACGATTGGGGCGGTGTCTATACTACAATCAACTATTGTAATAAGGTACTATCTCATGGCGAGGAGGTCTTGGAACGTGATGCACAGTTCACAAGAACTGAATGGAATGAGATTAAGGCAGAGATGACCGCACTCCGTGCCTTGAACTACTTCTACCTCATTCGCGCATTCAAGGACATACCTTATTCCACACGAGTTATCAACTCGGATGAGGAGGTTATTTCCTTTAGCCTGACTCCTGGTATCGAAGTGCTGGACACACTTATCTCCGATGTGCGCTCTGTGGCTGGCATGGCTCGTAACCGCTATACTAGCACTCTGGACACTAAGGGTATGATAACCAACACTGCCATATATGCCCTGTTGGCAGACATGTACCTTTGGCGCAGCGCGCTGCGTAAAGGACGTGATGCTGCTACCCTGGATTGGCAGGGTGACTGCGACAGCGTTATCTATTATGGACAGCTTTCGCTGGATGCCCTGGCTAACCAGAATGAGCTGGCATCAGCAGGTTCATCCCTGTCAAACGAGAGCAGTGTGCAGAACTATTTTACTGACAGCAAATATACGCTGGCTAACAGTACACTCATTTCCAATCAGGATATTACTAGCGACTTTAATGGATACCAAGACCCGAAGGTGGCAAGCTTCAGTGCGATTTTCGTAACTGGTAACAGCCGTGAGAGCATCTTCGAACTTCAATTCAGTCTTTCAGACAACCGTAAGAATACTACGGTTAACACTTATTGGGGAAGTGATGATAAGAGTTACTTGATTGTAAATAAGAGTGCAATTAAGAAGATTTATGGCGACAATGAGACGCTGTTCAATGAGGATAGCCGCAATTGGTATAGCTGCCAAGGACGTACGTATGTATCTACTACTTCTAGTTCTTCTAGTTCTTCAAGTTCTTCTGGTGAGGGTAATCCTCACATGTACAAATGGCGCTCATGCTCATTCCTTAACAACATTTCCAAGCAAATCCAAACTTCGGCTTCTGGCAATGAGTATCGAAATTGGATAGTCTATCGTCAGACTGATGTAATGCTAATGATAGCCGAGGCTCTCGCTGTCAAGGCTAATGTTACAGGTAATGTTACCAACAAGACCAGCATGAATGAGACTCTTAAGCTGGCTCTGGCCATTGTTAATGCCATACACATGCGCGCTAGTGCTTCTCAGACTGCTGAGGCTGTTATGGGTGCGCCTTACAATACTCCCAATATGTTAAAGGTTATCTATAATGAGCGTCAGATTGAGCTGTTGGGTGAGGGTAAGCGCTGGTTCGACCTCGTTAGATATGCTGAACGCATTGGTGGAGGCTCGATACCGGATTCCCGTGAGCCAAAGTATATGGATGGTCAGGATGGTGTAAACGAGATGGTCAATACCTTCTTTGCCACCAAGGATGACATGAAGGATCTCTACAAGCAGCGTTTCACCAACCGCTATGGACTCTACTGTCCAATTTACTATGTTGAGCGTAAGGCCAACGATTATCTGATACCTCAGAACCCAGTTTGGAATAGAGAAAAGGAGGATGTCCAAGCGTCTGCTTCTACAACTACCACAGAAGAATGATAATTTCAAAACCGTTAATTAAACTATGAAACAGGTATATTTATATAAGGTGTACGGTCTCATGCTGGCTATGGTGGCGGCTGTAATGCTGTCGGCATGTACAGAGGAGATTGACACTTCCAATAGGTACACCTTCATTGATGAAACGGTTCTCAGCTACTTGGAGAAGAACGAGCAGTTCAGTGAGTATGTGGCATTGCTACATCAGGTGCCGGTCAGCACGGTGTCGGAGTCAACTGTAGCCCAGCTGCTCTCGGCACGAGGCAACTACACATGCTTTGCCCCGAACAATAATGCCATTCAGCTCTATCTCGACAGCCTGCAGCGCAAGGGTATCATTACTGAAGCGTCGTGGGATGGCTTCCAGAGTGAGGCTACGCTCGACTCCATACGCAAAGTCATTGTTTATAACAGTATCATTAATGGTGGTGATATCAAGTACTATGAGACCTCATCCTTCCCTCTGAATGGAGAGTTTGACATCTCTAATATGAATGACCGCAAGCTCAGTTCTTCACGTCCAGATAAGTCTAATACAAATGTCATTGTAATCAATGAGGTTGACACTGTGAGCCTCGTGAACCGTGACATCGTCGCTATCAACGGACGTGTGCACGAGATGCTAGGTGTCATCGCCCCGAGTAATGATACCATGATGGATGTGTTGACTCAATGGTCTAGAGACTCGCGTAATACCTATTCCGTTATGGCTCGGTTGATACTGGCCTGCGGACTGGGCGACACCCTCTCTGCATATCGCGATGAGGAGTGGGAACGGCTCTACACTCATAAGTTGGTTCATGATTTGCCAAATCACAGCTCATTTGGACAGGCAGGTTCGCTTCCGCAGCACCGTTACTTTGGCTTCACGGTCTTTGCTGAACCTGACAACCTCTGGGAGGCTGCCTTAGACAATAAACCTGCTGCTGACATTACCATCGATGATGTGGTTCAGTTCCTAGTCGGAACAGGCGTATTTACAGAACCTGGTACAACTACGGACTCTGACTATGAGAACCCTAACAATATTCTGAATCAGTTTGTAACCTACCACATACTGCCTGAGCGCATCAGCCGCAAGAAACTGGTGTTTCACTACAATGAGTATGGTTACAACTACAAGACCAGCAAGGCATACACTATAGCAATCTCTGACTTCTACACCACGATGGGTAAGCCCAGACTGTTGAAAGTCTTTGAGAGTGCTGAGAGTAACGGCATCTACCTTAACCGTTTCCCTGTGTTGCGAAATGGACGTGGACGATTCTCTCCTGAAAATGAGAATATCAACGACTATCATGAGAGTGGCGATTTCAAACCGATACGTGGCAAGGCCATGCGCGCCAACGAGAACATTGGCGTGAAGGTGATGGATGTCAGTGATGGCTATGAGACCGAGAATGTACTCAATGGTATTATCTATCCTATCAGTGACTTTCTGGTATGCACCGAGAACGTCCGCACCCAGATGATGGGGCAGCGCATACGTATTGATGCCTCCACCATGTTCCCTGAGATGATGAGCAACGACCTTCGAGCCATAACAACTTACTATACTGAAGGTGCCCCCAACTGTCGAGCATTCCCAGTCAACTACAATTATTTGGCAGATGTTGAGATGATGGAAGGTACACAGTTCTACTATCTGCCGGGTCTCGACTGTGGATGGGCTAATATGGAATCGGACGAGTACAACGTCATAGGACGCTACGAGATTACGATTAAGCTGCCTCCAGTGCCTAAGGCCGGTCACTATGAGCTCCGTTTCGGAGTGGCAACTGGTTCTTGGGTACGTGGAATGTGTCAGGTTTATTGGGGTAAGGACAAGAACAACCTGCCTGCCCGAGGCATACCTATGGACTTGCGTGTGGGAGGTCAGTACCGCCGTCTTTCTAGTGGCGTACAACAGCCTTCTATCGTAGGATGGGAGGCTGATACCGATGACCAGGAGTACAACGACGAAGTGGAGAAGAAGATGCGTAACATCGGCTTCATGAAAGCTCCCAATTCCTGGTGTCAGTCTCTCGGCTCCACCGATCCTGTTCGAAACCGTGAGTACTGCACTCGACGTATTCTCGTGAGTGAGGATATGGAACCTAACACTAACTACTATATCAAGTTCAAGTCGGTGCTTGATGACGAGAAGAAGGAATTCTTCATGGACTTCATTGAGTACTGCGCCAAGGAGGTTTATGAGAACCCTGAGGAACGAGAAGATATATGGTAATGAATTAAGAATATACCAATCATGTATTTAACAACAATGCGACAACTTAAAATAACCTTTGTCTCTGCCTTGGCTGTTATGCTGTGCATGGCCTGCACGGAGGAGATAGATATGTCGAATCGCTATACTTTCACCGAGGAGACAGTCATCAGCTATTTGGAGAAGAACGAGCAGTTCACGGAGTACGTTGCTTTACTGAATGTTGTACACATCAGTAACTACTCTGAGTCAACAGTAGCACAGCTTCTGTCTGCACGTGGTAACTTTACTTGCTTCGCACCAAACAATAATGCGATACAGCAATACTTAGATACCCTTTATAGGAAGAATATTATTGACAGTCCCACATGGGAGGGCTTCCGCAATCAGGAGGATCTGGACTCTATCCGGAAAGTCATAGTCTATAACAGTATCATTGACGGTGGTGATGTCAAGTATTTTGAGACTTCCTCATTCCCGACTAAGGATGCAGAGTTTGAGTTTGCCAATATGAACGACCGTAAACTCACGGCCAACCGTCCTGACAAGACAAACTCCAATGTAATTGTCATTAACAAAGAGGATACGGTTAGTCTGCAGAACCGTGATATTGAGGCCATCAACGGACGCATCCATGAGATGCTCAATGTTATTGCTCCTAGCAACGACCGTATATCAGACTTCCTGCAAAAGTGGATTGACGATGGTGGCAGCGACTATATTGTAACCGCAAAGTTAATAATGGCCTGCGGCCTGTCTGGAACACTTGACAAAACTCGTGATGAGACATGGGAGGAACTGTACCAGTCTGGTAAGGTTGAAGACATCGGTAACTTTGATGATTCTAATCCCAACTCAGGTATTGCACCTGAACACCGCAAGTACGGCTTCACCATATTTGCTGAAACTGATGCCGTATGGCTCGCTGAGTTGCAAAAGGAAGGCTATGATGTAACTACAGTGGATGATATTACCATTGAGATGATCCGTGAGTATGTTGTAAAGAAACAATTGTACAGCACGGCCAAGAATGATGATAATTACTCTAGTACGGACAATGTGCTGAACCAGTTTGTGACCTACCACATCCTGCCTGCACGTATAAGTGCTGACAAGCTGATTGTTCATTACAACGAGTTGGGTTACAACTATGCGCTTGCCACTCAGCAACCTACAATCGCAACCGAGGAGTTCTACACAACAATGGGTAAGCCTCGTTTGTTGAAGGTCTTTGAGAGTGCTGAGAGTCAGGGTATCTACCTCAACCGTTTCCCTGTGTTGCGAAATGGCCGTGGTATTTATTCAGTCGAGAACCTTGACAAAAACGATTACCATGAGGACGGTACGTTCCTGGAACTCAAGGGTAATCACCTCTATGCTGATGAGAACGAAGGCATACGTGTGGAGACTGGCGTTACGGGAGATGCCAGTGGGGTGGTGAATACCGTCAATGGCATTATCTATCCTATTGGCAAGATTCTGGCATTTACCGATAATGTGCAGACTCAGCTTCAGAGTCAGCGTATCCGCTTCGACATGGCTTCCATGCTGCCGGAGATGATGACCAATGATGTTCGCCGCCCATTGGTTTCCTATCCTACTGGTCATGCTCAATATCGTGGGTTCCCCACCAGCTACCAGTATTTTGACAATGTGGAGATTATGGAAGGCACACGCTTCTATTACCTCAACGGTCTTGCACGCAACTGGTTCAACTGGCAGGGTGATGAGTTCAACATTATTGGCCGCTATGAGTTCACGCTCAAGTTGCCGCCTGTGCCAAAGGCTGGTCACTATGAACTCCGTCTGGCTGTACAGTCGAACAGCCACCTGCGTGGCATGTGTCAGGTATATTGGGGCCCAGACAAGAACAACCTACCCGCTATCGGTATTCCTCTCGATATGCGTATGGGTGGTCAATACCGTCACTTGAGCAGTGGCGTCAATCAGGCATCTATCGTTGGTTGGGAAGCTGATACGGGTGATTCCGAGTATGACGATGAGGTTGATAAGCGTATGCGCAACAACGGCTTCATGAAGGGCCCGCAGCACTATAGTGATGTGCCAGGAAGTACAACGGCCATACGAACCAAGGCCGATGCTATACGACGCATCATGGTAAGTGCCGACATGGATCCCAACACTACCTACTATCTCAAATTCAAGTCTGTGCTTGATGATGAGAAGAAACAGTTCTACATTGACTATATAGAGTATTGCGCCAAGGAGGTCTATGACAACCCCAAGGAGAGCGAGGATATTTGGTAAAAACAATAAAATCACTATACTATGGCTAAAAACAAAATCATTCGATGCCTCCAAGCAGGTGTGCTGAGTGCGGTATGCGCTGTGGCTACACTGTCTTGCACGGACGATCATTTCGACGTGAATAACGGAGGCGGCATCGACGAAAACGCCACAAAGACGCTGTGGGAGCAGATAGAGGGTAATACCAACCTCTCCCGCTTCGCTGCCATCTTGGAGAAGACTCCTTATTTCAAGGATGAGGCTCACCCCGTAGCCGGTTATTCGTTCAAGGATGTACTTAGTGGCCGTCAGATCCTGACAGTCTTTGCTCCCACTAACGATGCATTTGGCACAGATGCTGAGTACCAGACTCTGCTGGCTAAGTGTGAGACCGACCCCTACGATGTGTTCCTCCGTGTTGTGGGCAACCATATCACACGCAACCGACTTGTGGCTACCGGCACAGGAAAGGCTGAGGACATTGTTATGCTGAACGGCAAGCGTGCCGTCTTCGACCGCCAGAACAAGACGTTCAAGGATGTGGCGCTAGTGGAGGCTAATATTGCTGCAACTAATGGTACACTCCACACTATTGGTGTTCAGTCTTCCTTCAGCTATAATATTTATGAGTATATTAAGGCTAATGGTGACACCTACGGACAACTGCGTAAGTGGCTGGTGGAACATGACACTATTGTTTTCTGGCCGTCGCTTAGCGCAGAGGGCGGTTCGGATAAAGATGGTAATCCTATTTATGTAGATAGCTTCTATGTCCGTGACAATACTCTGTTTGCAGGTAGATACAGTGGTAAGTCAACAGACGATTGGGTTATGTCACACAAGGGCTTCGGCTTTGGTGCTGATTTGACACAAGAGGATAGTGTATGGGCCTTCATCCTGCCTACCGATGCTGCATGGAACGCAGCCTACGACAAGATGAAGCCTATGTACACCTATGCAGAACACTATACGAACATGGACAACCTCGACAATAGTCTGGGTATCACTTCTGGTGAGGACGAGGTAGGTTCGGCAGACTCCTTGCAGAACCTCTCACTCCGTATGGACCTGGCATCGCCACTGCTGTTCAATGTCCGTGAACAGCCTCGTGCTGAAGGCCAGACCTCTTACTGGAAGACCGAGGACTTCATCAGTTCGAAGCTGCCCAAGATGTTCAATGTCCGTGCCGATACATTCTATGTTGCAGATGCAAAGGGAGAACTGGACAAGGACGGTGATGTGAAGGCCATCCTGACCGATGGTTTAACAACTCCAATAGCAGTTTCCAACGGCCTTATATATCCGGTTGACAACTGGAGGTTCATGACCCATGGCAGCAAGGACGTGAATGTCAAGGTTAGCTACTCTTCCCTGTTCCATCACAAGGAGTATAAGAGCAGCACAATCTTCAGCTACCAGTCGTTCAATAATACAACTAGCAAGCTTGTTAATGACAGTGTGCTGGGTAAGGTGCAGGAGAATTATTTCTTCTACATTCGCTATGGTACAAATGCGCCTGAAGTTTGGTTCAAACTATATGACTACAAAGAGGGTCATCAGGTCTTGAGTAATGTTAAATATGATATCCAGTTGGTACTTGTTCCAACGTTCTACCGCCTGAACCCAGACTCCATCGTTGCTGAGGATGAAGCTTATCCTATCAAGAGAAACAAGCTCCGCGTTCAGATTGTTTACAATAATGGCTCTCTCAAGGGAGGAAAGAACAATGATGTTGAGACTGCCCGAACAAGATGGGTCGTAGATTATGATGGCACAAAGGTGGATACAATTACTGTAAACGCAGCCGACGATCCATTCATATTCCCATACACCTATAAGAACCTTAGCGAGTGTTATCCTCTTATACATATCACTTCGGCTGCTACCAACTCCGATGTACGCAAGGAGTACCAGCATCCGTTTGCTATTGACCGTATCATCCTTAAAGCACGGGATGAATAATATAACCTATTGTTGACCTCCTAATATCAGTAAAATATGAGAACGAGAATCAGCACTTTCATTCATCATACGGCATTCCGTGCTACACTCTGTGCTATGTTCGTCACCGCCCTTGGTGCGATGCCGGCAGTGGCACAGGAGGAAGTGACGGAAGAAGCCGACAGCACCGTGCAACAGGCACGTCGTGCAGCGCGGAAGCCTCAGAAACAATATCCAATGCGTCCAGTTGCCGGACGTGTAACAGACGCAGCCACGGGCCAGCCTATGGGCGGTGTACGTGTGCAGGCTCTGCAGCTTCCGCAGTATTCAGCTCTGACAGAGGAAGATGGAACATACTCACTCGAAGTTCCAACGTTCTGCCATGCCTTGCTGGTAGATGCTCCAGAGTATAACCTCTTGCAGCTTGCCATCAAGGGTGACACCGACCAGGATGCCAGTCTCATCAGTGCAACCTTCGGTGGCTTCTATACCAACGGAACCATCATCACGTCGCAGCGCAAGATAGAGCTTGACCAGACCAGTTCAATCAGTGTGGAGACCGATATGCAGAACCTTCTTGCAGCCGATATCCGCTCCACTAGTCGCAGCGCACTGCCTGGTCAGGGTGCCTACTTCACCATTCGTGGCGTGAACAGCCTCCGTGCCAACGCACAGCCTCTGTTCATTATCGATGGCAACATGGTTGACCTTGAGGAAGACCGCACAAGCCTCCATGAAGGCTTCTACAACAACCTCCTCGCGGGCCTCGACCCGGAGAACATAGAGAGCGTACAGGTGTTGAAGAACGCCACAGCCCTCTATGGTGCCAAGGGTGCCAACGGTGTGGTAATCATCAATACCAAGCGTGGTCACAGCATGGCTACCAAGATTAACGTCCGTGTGTATGGCGGTGTGGAACTGGCTCCTGACCGCATTTCCATGATGGGTGGTGATGCCTATAAGCTGTACCTCGGCGACCTGACCAGCACTGTAAGCTATGTCCGTGATAATAAGTCAGCTGGACTCAGCACCTATGCATTCCTTGACAACAACCCCAACGGCTACTATACACCGATCTTCTCCAACAACACCGATTGGCAGAAGGATATGTACCGTGAGGCCTGGACACAGAACTACAAGATTAGCGTGGAGGGTGGTGATGACATCGGTATGTATGCCCTGTCATTGGGCTACACTACCAGCGAGGCTACATTGAAGGGAAATGACTTCTCTCGCCTTAATCTCCGTTTCAACACCGATATCAAGGTGTTTGAGAAGGTTTACACAGCCATAGATATCGCCTATAATCAGACAGCTTACAACGTCTTGGATAACGGCTGGAGCGAGGAGTACGATATGCAGAACATTGGTTCAACCAACGTTCTGGGTCTGATACAGGCTCCGTTCCTCTCACCTTATTCATGGTATCACAACGAGAACACTGGCAAGCTGTCGCTCTCGCATGAGTATGCAGGTAAGTATGCCAGTACCAATTCTGGAAAGTGGATCCAGAACCCATTCTCTTTCCCCCGTACCATTGGTATAAATGAGAGCCTCCGCAATCCATACTGGATTTTGGCCAACGGTGATGGCGTGAACAAGAACTATGCTGAGCTGACACAGATTAGCATCAACTTTGCTCCTAAGTATCAGGTAACAGATCATCTCGTCATCCGTGACCGCTTCAACTACACACTGAACCGTAATAACGAAAAGTATTTCCTGCCTATCAATGGTGCAACTCCGTTTGAACTCAGTGACCTCGGTTCAATCAGCTCTGTGCTGAAGTCGCAGTTTACCAAGGAAACAACAATCAATAACGATTTCCGTATTGAGTGGGGTAATAACTACGGTGCACACACAGTAAGCGCATTTGGAGGCTGGCGTTATAACAACTACGCCTACAGCTACACTTACATGCGTGGTTACGACAATGAGAACGATAAGCTGCCAAACATCAACAAGGATATGAAGTATGTCAGCGAGGGTGGTACAAAGGACAACTGGGTTGATATGGCCTACTACGCTAATGTTGACTACAATTTCATGAACCGCTATTTCGCTCAGTTCTCAGCTTCTGCACAGGCCAGCAGCCGTTTCGGTAAGAACACGAAAGATGGATTCCGCATGGGTGGAGTAAGCTGGGGCTTCTTCCCAAGCTTGCAGCTCGGTTGGCTCATCAGCAGTGAGCCTTGGTTCAAGGCTGGCAACATGGTGAACTATCTGAAGCTTACCGCTGGCGTTGACCAGAGCGGAAACGATGGTATTGACTACTATGCAGCCCGCACTTACTGGGAGAGCCAAATGATGACGGAGAACACCGTGGGTCTGGTGCTGAAGAACATTGAGAACACCAGCATACAGTGGGAGACCACCACACGTTGGAACGTGGCTCTCGAAGGCTCCTTCTTCAACAACCGCGTGAATGCTGGCGTTGATTTCTTCTGGAGTCAGACCGATAACCTCCTCACCATGAAGGATCTGGACTATATCTCAGGTCTCGGCAAGTACTGGACCAACGACGGTCAGTTGAAGAACAGAGGTTTTGAAGTTCATGCATCAGCTGCTATTATCAACCATAAGGATTGGAAGTGGGAGCTTGGTGCTAGTGTCGGACATTATAAGAACGAGGTAACAAAGTTGCCATCGACTGATGTCATGACTCTCACCAGACATGACTGGACTACAGGTTCAGACGTTCCTTACTCCACCATCAATGGCTACACGACCAACGTGTTCGGCACAGACAATATCCTCACAGCTGTAGGATATGCAGCCGGAAGCTTCTATGGCTATCAGACTGCTGGTGTGCTTGCCAACGATGCAGAGGCCAGCACAGCTGGTTCTCAGGGCTACCTGAAATATCCTACAGGTTTGAAAAACCAGCCGTATGCTGACTTCCAGCCAGGTGACGTGCGTTTCGTTGACCAGAATGGTGACGGTGTCATCGATGATAATGACAAGGTGGTGATTGGCAATCCCAATCCTGATATCTATGGTAACATCTTCACAGCCCTTACTTGGAAGCATTTCCGTCTGGACATGAATTTCAAGTACTCTCTCGGCAACGATGTATATAACTACCAGCGTAGCATTCTGGAAGGCGGCAACACCACCTACAACCAGACCACTGCAATGCAGAACCGTTGGACTCACGAGAATCAGCGTACCGACATCCCTAAGGCCTGCTACTACGACAGTGATGATTGGCGCAATAACGAGCGCTTCTCCGACCGCTGGATTGAGGACGGTAGCTACCTCAAGCTGAAGAATGTGCGCCTCACCTACACTCTGCCTTACCGTAACGACTGGTTGCAGGGATTGAAGGTATGGGCAGAGGGCAATAACCTCTTCACCCTGACAAAGTATCTGGGCGTTGACCCTGAGACAAGCAGCCGCAACAGCGTCCTGTATCAGGGCATCGACACCGGTATCCTAACCCTTGGCCGCAGCTTCAATGTCGGCTTATCTATAAACCTCTAAACTTACAGCACGATGAAAAACAACATAATCAAGACATTCTTTGTGGCGTTTGCTGTGGCTTTAGGCATGACCTCATGTGAGGATATGCTCACCCCCGAACTTGACCGCCACAATGAAATAGACAACATCGCTACCGACACGCTGTACAGCTATTGGGGCGTGTTGAAAAGCCTGCAGAATGTGGCTGAACGCTATGTCATTCTTGGTGAGTGCCGTGGCGACCTGGTAGATGGAACAGACTATGTCAGTGACTCTATCCATGCCATCCTCACCTTCGGACTCGAAGGAAATGTTTCCGATGGTGCCTGCCGCTATCTACGCGCAGCCGACTACTACCATGTAATCAACTCATGCAACGCTTTCATAGCTCACTGTGACACTTCCATGCGTAATGGCCTGAATGACCCAATCATGTTGAAGGAGTATGCACAGGTGGCTTCTATCCGTGCGTGGGTATATCTCCAGTTGGTGCTGACATACGGCGAAGTACCCTATTTCGACACTCCAATGCTCTCAACAGAGGCTATTGAGGACTTCCGCGCCTCAGGCGATGTTATCAATATTGACAACATCACCTCTAAGTATGCTATTCAGCTTCTGGAGCAGGAACGTGTTCGCATGGCTGAGTATCCCAACTATGGTAAGTACGGTTACGTATCAACTATAGCAAGAGCACTGCAGTGTGTGTTCCCGCAGAACTTGGTTTTGGGTGACATCTATCTGCTTCATGCACGTCAGGGACAGACAGCCGACTATGCGCAGGCAGCTAAATACTACTATGACTTCCTCAATAGTGAGTATGGAGGTGTCATCAATCCTCAGAACTATTACACCTTGTTGTATCGAAACCGTCGTGAGCAGTTGGCTCTTTCCTTCTCTGGAATACTCTGGGGACAGATGTTCTACAGCGTAGCTACGCCTTCGGCTTCAACCGAGAAGGTTACAGTTATTCCAAGTTCAAACAACAAACTATGGGGTAATGTGCTACGTGGTGTCAATGATCTCTTCGGTTATTCGACGTCAATAGCTGTAGGTAATGCACAGCTTAATGACACAACAACTGCTACAGTGGCTAGCATTTCGCTTACAGAGAACTATCAGCATGAATTGGGTCGTTCCAAGAATTATGTCGCAATCAGTGATGAGCAGGTCTATGAATCATATATAGGCCCAGAGGCCAGCAGTGCTCCTCTTCAGCAAATCACAGGTGGCAGCGATGCCCGCATCCGCATGGCAACGGTTGACAATCTCGATGAGGAAACCAGTGTGGATTATGTCAATTTTGTGATTAAGCAGAATATTGGTGGTATTTCGCAAATGATGGGCGGCACAGCAACTCCATACGCAGGCTTCTGCACTTCCTATCCTATCATCTATCGCAAGGCTAGTATATGGCTACGTTTTGCTGAAGCCATTAATGGTGCAGGCTTCCCTGGCTATGCATTCGCTATTCTCAAGAGCGGTCTCTGCGGTAACTCTGTTTGGGTTCCATCTTCAACGGCTGACTACGCTCCGAAGTCATATAATTATTATGATATTACGGAAATTGTGCCTAATGCCGACCCGAGCCTACCAGCTGATACTACTTGGTATAATTCAGAGAGTGAATTGACAGCACACCTCGTTGCCCGTGCTACATCAGATGGCGCATTCACTACGGATTATGATAGCGACCCGGAAACCTACGAAAGTGAGTATAAGACTTGGTTTGCCGCTCATGCTGATGAAATAGGGCGTAAAACAGTTGAATGGTATGAGTGGCCGGATGAGACCAACATGACCCTTGTGTGCAATCACATTGCCATGCGAGAGATGAAGGCTAATGCTCCGTACCTCAATTTCAATACCGAATATCTGCGTGGATCGTTCTATGTAATGGAGTATTCATACGGTGTTACTGAATATACAATGTCTGACCGAAAAACGTATCCAACAACTTCGAGCACTAGTTTCCCTGTTACAATGGGTATTCACAACCGTGGCTGCGGTCTGGTGAAATATGACGAGCGTAACACGTGGTTTAACTATGAGAATCAGATTAATCGTATGCTGGCTAAGTACGAGGGTGTGACCACTCCTCTGACCAGAGAGGAAATCTACGATGAGGCTAATCTGGCAAAGATTCAAACTGCGATTGCCGATCTTATCCTCGATGAGTTGGCTCTGGAGACATCCTTCGAGGGTAACCGCTTCTTCGACCTCGTATGCCGCGCCCGCTTCTCTGGCAGCAACGATGAGCTGGCAAAACGCGTAGCTGGTCGCAGCGGAACTATGGATGGAAGTCTGCGCACACATCTGCAGACAGCAAGCAACTGGTATTTCAAGTTGCCATAATATAATTCCGCTTTCTTATAGCTTCGCCCTGCAAGGCTCAAAAGACCCTATCCAGTCTTTTGCCTTGCAGGGCGAATTGTCCCTAGGACTTATTGTTGTCCGGTAAAAACGGACTGAAAGTCCGATAGCACGTAAGCATTCGACCAAGTACAGGTATTAGTACTTACATATTATAGTGACAGCAGCTACAATCCCATTCGACTGTAGCTGCTGTCGTAATTGTGCAGTACCTGTACTTGGTCGAATGCTTGCTTCACAACTAATTAGACGAATTGAACGAATCCCATAAACATCTGTCTAAGAGCCTCCTCAACAATTCGGATAATTTGTGTAATTCGTTGTAAAGAACAATCAAGAGGCTGCGTCATGCATTCTGACACAGCCTCCTATGGGGCGTTTCCAAACCCCCTCCAGCTAAAACAGAGGATAATAATGCTATATCACCGCTTTATAAAGTGTATCAGATATTTAGCGGACAACAATGTATAGGAGTTCCCATGGAATCTAGAAAAACCTAGGCACTCCTAGGAATTCCTAGTCCTTCCCAGAACCTCATTGGCGCGTTGCAGGGCGAGGTTAATGTGTGGCATAATGTTTTCCTCACCTACAATGGAGCCGAAGTCGTTGTGCATGAGTACCTCGTGGACTTTGGGATTGACACCGGAGAGGATGACGTGGATGCCCTCGCTGCGTGACATACGTATGAGGTTCTCAAGGTTGTGCATACCCGTGGAATCTACGAATGGCACTTTGCGCATACGGATGATGCGCACCTTGGGGCGCTTGCCCATTCGGCCCATGACCTCCTCGAAGCGGTTGGCTATGCCGAAGAAGAAGGGACCGTTGATTTCATAGACCTCGCAGCCGTCGGGGATGATGAGGTGTTCCTCGTGGGTCACCTGCAGGTCGCTCTCGTTGTTGGGGTCTATCTCATCGGTGAGTACGCTGACCTGGGTGGTCTCGGCCATGCGGCGCATGCAGAGCAGGCAGGCCAGCATCAAACCAACCTCGATGGCAACGGTGAGGTCGAAGATCACGGTGAGGAAGAAGGTGATGAGCAGCACTGAGATGTCCGACTTGGGGTTCTTCAGCAGTTGGCGGAAGGTGCGCCAGCCACTCATGTTATAGGCCACAATCACTAGCACGCCAGCCAGACAGGCCATGGGGATATACTGTGCGTAGGGCATGAGCAATAGGAAGATGAGCAGTAGCACCACGGCGTGGATGATGCCTGCTATGGGGGTGCGGCCACCGTTGTTGATGTTGGTCATGGTGCGGGCTATGGCTCCTGTAGCGGGTATGCCTCCGAAGATGGGTGAGGCCAGGTTGGCTATGCCCTGCGCTATCAGCTCCTGATTGGAGTCGTGACGCTCACCTATCACACCGTCGGCCACAGTGGCAGACAGCAGCGACTCAATGGCTCCAAGCACGGCGATGGTCAGGGCTGGGGCGAACAGCTGTCTCACCACCTCCCACGACATGGCGGGCAGCACAGGATCGGGCAGCTCGGCCTTGATGCGGAAACGGTCGCCAATGGTATCTACGCCGATGGCATAGCCGTAGTGCTTCAGCACCAGCACACCCACAGTCATCACGATGATGGCAACGAGTGAACCAGGTATCTTGCTTTTCTTGGGCCACAGGGCTATCACTGCCACGCTGCCTATGCCGACCACTGCGCTCCAGAGGTCGAAGCTGGAGGCGTTCTGTGCGTAGCACACCCAGCGGCCTACGAAGTCCGACGGCACCGCACCGTTGATGCCCAGTCCCAGCAGGTCCTTGACCTGAGTGGTGAAGATGGTGAGGGCGATACCGCTGGTGAAGCCGACCACTATGGGGTAGGGAATGTACTTGATGATGGTGCCGAGGCGGAACAGTCCCAGCATGATGAGCAGCAGGCCTGCCAGCACCGTGGCCACCACCAGCCCCTGGAACCCGTACTGCTGGATGATGCCGGCGATGATAACGATGAATGCTCCTGTGGGACCGCCAATCTGTACGCTCGACCCACCGAACAGCGAGATAATCAGACCAGCCACTATGGCGGTGATGATGCCCTGCTCGGGTGTCACACCGCTGGCTATACCAAAGGCTATGGCCAGTGGCAGTGCCACTATACCTACTATGATGCCGGCCATAGCGTCTTTCACGAATGTGGCGCGGTCGTAATGCTTAAAACTTGTCAGAATACTTGGTTTCATACTCGTTTTTGTAATTCTGCCGCAAAAGTACACAATAATGTTCAGATACGTAGGCATCACCTCAATGATTATTTCCTGTCGTAATACACTGAGCTGACGGGAAAATGTTGTACTTTTGCGGGGATGATTGACCGCTTGACAGTAGATAGGATACTTGATGCCGCTAATATTGTGGATGTGGTGTCGGATTTTGTGACGTTGCGTCGTGCTGGTGCCAACCTGAAGGGGTTGTGCCCGTTCCACGACGACAGGACACCGTCGTTCATGGTGTCGCCGTCGAAGAACATCTGCAAGTGCTTTGCCTGCGGTGAGGGCGGTACGCCAGTGCATTTCATCATGAAGCACGAGCAGCTCACCTATCCTGAAGCGCTGCGCTATCTGGCCAAGAAATACCATATAGAGATACATGAGCGTGAGCTTACCGATGAGGAGCGCGAGCAGCAGAGTGAGCGCGAGAGCCTCTTTGCGGTGAACCAATGGGCTCTGGAATGGTTCCAGCAACAGATGTATGATACTGCCGACGGACGGGCGGTAGGCTTGGCCTACTTCCGTCAGCGCGGCTTCCGCGACGACATAATAAAGAAGTTCCAGCTGGGCTTCTGCCCCGACCGCCGCGATGACCAGTGGAAGGCAGCCAAGGCTGCAGGCTTCAAGGAGGAACACATATTGACGACGGGTCTGGTTATCAGACGCGACGACGGTTCTGTGTTCGACCGCTTCCGCAACCGTGTCATCTTCCCCATCTTCACGCTCTCGGGCAAGGTGGTGGGCTTCGGAGGACGTGTGCTGGCAGCAGCCACCAAGGGCGTGAACATCAAGTACCAGAACTCGCCCGAAAGCATCATCTACTCGAAGAAACGCGAGCTGTACGGCCTCTATCAGGCACGGCAGGCCATAGTGAAGGCTGACCTCTGCTACCTTGTGGAGGGCTACACAGATGTGATGGCCATGCACCAGATGGGGGTGGAGAACGTGGTGGCATCCAGTGGCACGGCTCTGACCACGGAGCAGATACGCACCATACACCGTTTCACAGACAATATCACCGTGATCTATGACGGCGATGCAGCCGGTATCAAGGCTTCCCAGCGCGGTATAGACATGCTGCTGGCTGAGGGCATGGTGGTGAAGTTGCTGTTGCTGCCCGACGGCGACGACCCCGACAGCTTTGCCCGCAAGCACACTGTGGAAGAGTACCAACGCTTCCTGAACGAGCATCAAGTGGATTTCCTGCGTTTCAAGACCGACCTGCTGCTGGCTGAAGCCAAGAACGACCCAATACTGCTCTCACGCTTGACAGACAACATCGTGCAGAGCATAGCGGTGATACCCAACGACATAACACGCTCGCTCTACGTCAAGGACACGGCGCAGACATTGGGCGTGGACGAAAAGCTGCTGACGAAGTCGGTGAGCGATACCAGGATGAGGGGAACCCGAAGGGATGTGGCTGAATCTGCAACGGTACAGCAGCCTCAGCAGCAGGCCACCAGCCAGCTTCCAGCCTCGGCTGAGTCTGCTCTTCCAGGTAGGAGTGAGGCAGAGGTCTCACAGTCTTTCCTACAGAAGGAGCGTCTGATTGTGCAGATGATTGTCCGCCACGGTGAGAAGATAATGTGCAACGTTGAGGATGAGGAAGGCAAGGAGCGTCCGTTGACGGTGGTAGAATACGTGGCTGTAACGATGGCCGATGATGGCCTCCAGATGCGAAGCCCGCTGCATCAGCGCATACTCAGCGAGGCGATGGAACATATTTGCGATGAGGGCTTCTTGGCTTCGCGCTATTTCATTAACCACCCCGATCTGCAGCTGGCCAAGGCTGCTACGGAGATGGCAACCGATCCTGAGACTCTGAGCAAGATATACAGCAAGAATGAGGAACTGCCAGCAGAAGAGGACAAGCTGCTGGAACTGATGCCTCGCCTGATGACAGACTACAAGCTGGCTGTGGTGGCAACGCAGCTTGAAAGGCTACGCGATGCAATCCGACAACCAGATACGCTACGCGACAAGCAGAGGTATATGGAACTCATGAAGCAGTACCAGGAGGTGAAGCAAGCACAGAAGGTGCTGGCCCGACAGGCTGGCGACCGCGTGATGATGTGAGCTTGTTGTGGGGCTTGTGGCGGGGATGAGCTAGTAAGGCAGGCCGACGGCGAAATGCAGGTGGAAGTCGCGCTTGAGGTTGGGATAGACTATGGGGTAGTGAAGGCGGCCTGTCTCGTAGGCGGGGTTGATGGCCTTCATACCAGCATCGAGACGAATGATGAAATAGCCTGCGTTAAGGCGGAGACCTAATCCGTAGGCCACAGCAATCTGCTTCCAGAACTTGTCGAAGCGGAACTGCCCTCCAGGCTGCTCAACGTAGTTGCGCACCGTCCACACATTGCCCGCATCCACAAACACAGCACCGTCCAGCTTCCATGCGAGGTGGGTGCGCCACTCGGCACTGGCGTCCAGCTTCATATCGCCCGTCTGGTGGATGAAGTCGATGCGTCCGTCCGTGCCTGAGAAGCTGCCAGGTCCCAAGCCTCGTACTGCCCAACCGCGCACACTGTTGGCACCGCCTGAGAAGTAGCGTTTTTCGTATGGCAGTACTTGTGAGTTGCCGTATGGCACGGCTATGCCCATAGCGAAGTGCATGGCAGCTGAGTTGCGGCTGTCGATGACAAAGCTCTTCGAGAAATCGACATCGAACTTGATATACTGGGCGTATGCTATATTAAATAAGGTATAGGAGTTCAGTTGTTCGGAGTACTGTGCCTTCAACGTGCTGGAGAGGCCGCGCAGAAGGTTGCCTGCTGTCTCCACACCTGCACGAAAGCTGTAAGCGTTGCGTCCATAGGTGTATTGCGACGTTGGAGCCAGGTTGGTGAGTCGGAAGTTATAGCCCCAGCGCATGATGAAGAGGTTCTCGTAGTTGAAGCGTAGTATGGCGTTGCGGCTGCTCACGTCGTCGAGGTACTCCTTGCGGAATGTCTCTGATATCCAAGGCATGAACACATAGTCGAGGTCGATCATGTCGATGCGGTGCTGTACTCGCGATGAGCGTGAGGTGAGGCGGTAGCGCCATCCCGCTGTCAGCACCCGACGGTGAAACTCAGGTCTGTCCTGTGAGTCGTACATGATGGCGGCTATGCTCTGCGCCCTGAGTCGGTGGCGGAACGGACGTCTCAGAATGGGCATGATGAACTCGGGAAAGTTAAGCTCAGCCTCGGCACTGTACTCGATATAGTTCTCCTCGGTGTAGCCTTCCAGTCCGTGGATAGCCTCGTAGGCACCGCGAAGGGTTATGTCCAGCGAGGCCGACCGTCGGAAGAGGTTACGGTTCTGGTAGCCCAGGCTCACCGCAGCTCCGAAGTCGCCGGCAGAGTTCGTGCCTTCAATTTCTGTGGACAGGCTGTGACGACGTGCCATGACGATGTTGACAACCGTGTTCAGTGTATCGTCAACGGGAGTGAAGGCAATGTTTGTACCCAGTACCGCTGATAGCGATGAGAGGTTGTTGTATGTGGTCTGGGCATCGTTCTCATGGTATAGCTCTCCAGTCTCAAGCTCGGTCTTGCTTCGGAGAAAGGATTCGCGTAGGGAGGAGGTGTGGGAGCTGACGGTGGTGTCTGTTCGGAACTCCACTGTTCCGATATGGAAGCGCTGATGTCTGCGGAGGCTGTCGCGTGTTGACGGCCTGTAGAGTGGAATGTTCATTGCAAGAGCTACCTTGTGGTGGGCGCGGGCTGTGTCGGCCTGAAAGGTAATCATGCTCTTGTTGAAATGATAGTAGCCTTGGTTCTGCAGCGCAGCCGTGAGCCGTGAGCGTTCACGGTCCAGAACGTTGATATCGAATGGCATGCCCACATGCAGCGCACCCGATGCCAGTTCTCCCTGCAGGAGTGAGTCCTGTGCGGGGTCGTCGATGTGGAAGGCAAGGCTGTCAACGTGAAAGCGTTGGCCTGTATGTATGTCGTAGGTTAGGTCCAGGCGATGCTTGTGGCGTTGCTTCTGAACGCTGACCTCGGCATTGAGGTAGCCCAGGTTGCGCACAGCAGCCTCGATGTCGGTTCTGCTTCGTTCTGTCTGCTGTTGCTCATGCACTACAGGAGCCTCACCAACGCGGTGGAAGAAGCGTGTCACTGCTCGTGTGGTGTCGGTGCCGCCTATACAATACATGCCCAACGGTACCTTGAAGAGGCTGAACCATCGGGCATTGGGCTGTTGTCGGATATAGCCTGAGAACTGAGTCGTGTTGATGTCGGGGTCGTCGCATTCCAGGCTGATGGAGTTGAGCAGTAGCTCATCCTCGTCAAGGAACTTGGCAGAGGAGCAGGCTGCTAGTATAAAGGCCGTAGCAATGAGGCATGAGATGGTGGCAATGAGCTTTGAGGCACGGCGGCGGAACTCAGCCAGAACAATGCTTGTGGCTACGCCCACGTTCAGGCTCTCAGTGGTGACGGTGCCTGTGGGGTAGGGGGGGATGAACAGCTGGCGGTTGCAGAGTGCTGCTACCTCGGCACTCACTCCGTTGCCTTCGTTGCCCATCACTATGATGCCCTTGTCGGGTGTAAGCTCTGTTTCCCACAGCGACTTGCCCTGTAGCGATGTCCCATAAACGGGGATATCGGCAGGGAGTGAGCTGAGCAACTGAGGCAGCGATACATAGTGTAGCCTTACACGTGCCAACCCGCCCATTGAGGCTTGCACTACCTTTGGGTTGTAGGCATCGACTGTTCCCTGCGAACACCAGATGTCGTGTATTCCAAACCAGTCGGCAACACGGATAATAGTGCCGAGATTGCCTGGGTCTTGTAGGCCGTCGAGTGCGAGAGTCAGCGTTGAGCCGATGGCCTTGACTGCTCCGTCGGTGTCGTAGGATGGTATGTGGAATAGAGCCAGCACGTCCTGTGGGTGCTGTTGCAAACTCAGGCGCTCCAGTTCGGCATCGGTCACGGCCTCTATGCCAGCTCCCCTGAGCTTGTCCCTGTGCCTGTCTATCCACAGGCTGTTAGCCCACAGCCTGCAGCACTGGAAATGGCCTAGGAGTTCTTCTACGAGCCTGTGTCCTTCCGCGACAAACAAGCGGTGCTCACGTCGGCCCTTGGCTGTAGCTAGAGAACGTACTAGTTGTAGGTCGGATTTACTCGGCATACGCAGCGCGTACTCGGCTGAGTGTTTCGGGGGTCATCTGGAGGAATGATGCCACATGCACCATCGGTGCGCGCAGCACAATCTCTGGTTTGGTGTTCAGAAGCCTTACATATCTCTCGGAGGCGTTCTCGAAGCGCTGGCTGTCGGCATGCTCCTGTGATGAGATGAGCGCGTGTTCTAGTATCTTGCGGTACAGCCTGTCCATCTCCTTGTCGGTCTCTACCAGTTCGAGAAGGCGGTGGTGGGGTATGCCATAGAGCCATGAGTTCTCCAGTGCCTCCACAATGAGGCGCGATGGTGTCTGCTTCAGAAAACTCTCTATACAGATTACTATGCGGCCTTCGTAGCTGAAATGCTCGGTCACGTCGCGTCCGTTCTTGAAATAGAACTGGCGTACCATGCCGCGGTCCACGTAGTACATATAGCTGCAGACCTCTCCTTCCTTCATCAGTTTCTCGTTCTTAGACACTTTGAAAGGCTCAAGAATGCTAGCCAGCGTCTCTATGCCTGCAGGTGTCAACGTACAATAGGCACGTGCAATGTCACGTGCAATGTCTCTGCGTTTGTCTAACATGGTGTTTCTCTCTTTTATCTACGGTACGAATAGGTTAGTCTAACTTTAGTACAGCAAGGAACGCCTTCTGCGGCACCTGCACGTTGCCTATCTGCTTCATGCGTTTCTTGCCTCGCTTCTGTTTCTCCAGCAGCTTGCGCTTGCGGCTGATGTCGCCGCCATAGCACTTGGCTGTCACGTCTTTTCTGACTTGCTTCACGGTCTCGCGGGCGATAATCTTGGCTCCGATGGCAGCTTGTATGGCTATGTCGAACTGTTGTCGCGGCAGGAGGTCTTTGAGCTTCTCACACATTCGCCTGCCGAAGTCAACGGAGTTGTCAACGTGGGTCAGGGTGGAGAGCGCATCGACAGGCTCGCCGTTGAGCAGGATGTCGAGCTTCACAAGCTTTGACGGACGGAAACCTGCCTGGTGGTAGTCGAAGCTGGCATATCCCTTGCTTATGCTCTTGAGCTTGTCGTAGAAGTCTATGACTATCTCGCCCAGGGGCATTGCATACTGCAGCTCTACACGGTTGCCGCTTATGAAGTCCTGTCTTATCAGCTCCCCGCGCTTGCCCAGACAGAGCGTCATGATGGGGCCTATGAAGTTGCTGGTGGTGATGACAGAGGCGTTGATGTATGGCTCTTCGATATGGTCGATGACTGTGGGGGCGGGCATTCCTGCGGGATTGTGAACCTCCTTGACGGTTCCCTGCTTGTCATAGACCATATACGACACGTTGGGGACGGTGGTGATCACGTCCATGTTGAACTCGCGGTCCAGTCGCTCCTGTACTATCTCCATGTGGAGCAGGCCGAGGAAGCCGCAGCGGAAACCGAAGCCCAGAGCCACGGACGACTCTGGCTGGAAGGTGAGTGAGGCATCGTTGAGCTGGAGCTTCTCCAGCGAGGCCCGCAGGTTCTCGAAGTCCTCGGTCTCGATGGGATAGACGCCGGCAAACACCATTGGCTTGACTTCTTCAAAGCCGGCTATGGCCTCTGTGTCGGATGCTGTTGCAACGTGTGTGATGGTGTCGCCGACCTTCACCTCCGTTGCGGTCTTGATGCCGCTCACTATATAGCCCACATCGCCGCAATGAAGCTCCTGACGTGGTACCATGTCCATCTTCAGCACACCAATCTCGTCGGCTCGGTACTCCTTGCCTGTGTTGATGAACACCACGTCATCGCCGGTCTTGATGGAGCCGTTCACAATCTTGAAATAGGCTATGATGCCTCGGAACGAGTTGAATACGGAGTCGAAGATGAGGGCTTGCAGGGGCGCTTGCTCATCGCCTTCGGGATGGGGTATGCGCTCTACAACTGCGTCAAGTATGTCGTCAACGCCCTCGCCTGTCTTGCCGCTGGCTCGGATGATGTCTTCCCGCTTGCAGCCCAGGAGGTCTATTATCTCGTCTTCCACCTCTTCGGGCATGGCGTTGGGCATGTCGCACTTGTTGACCACGGGTATGATTTCCAGGTCATGGTCAATGGCCATGTAGAGGTTCGAGATGGTCTGTGCCTGAACGCCCTGAGTGGCATCCACCACCAAGAGGGCTCCTTCGCAGGCGGCTATGGAGCGGCTCACTTCGTAGCTGAAATCGACATGCCCCGGAGTGTCGATAAGGTTGAGAATATATTTCTCGCCGTCCTTGACATACTCCATCTGTATGGCGTGGCTCTTGATGGTGATGCCGCGCTCGCGCTCCAAGTCCATGTCATCGAGCATCTGTCCTTCCGTCACCTTGATGGTGTTGGTGCGCTCCAGAAGGCGGTCGGCCAGGGTGCTTTTGCCGTGGTCTATATGGGCAATGATACAGAAGTTGCGGATGTTATTCATATATCCAGGTGATGTGTCTCCAGTGCATTATCGGTGCAAAGTTAATAATTAGTTTTGAGACAGTATCACAAAAATGTAGCATTATTTCTTGTGTTTTTGAAAGAATTGCCACCATTCAGGCTCCTTGTCTTGCTGCGAACTGCCCTTTTTCCCTTTGTTCTTGCGTCCTTTTGGAGCGTTGCCGCTGGCATTGGCGTCACCGCCTTTGAAGTCCTTGCGCTTGCTGTGCTTACCCTTGGATTGTCCGTCCTTTGAGGCTTTGCCCTTGGCCTTGTCGCGACTGGGGCGTTTGCTGTCGCTGTCGGCATCATCGGCCACATCCACTCCTATGCGTCGGCCTTTGACGGTGAGTCCCTTGAGCGATGAGAGTACGCGCTCGGCATCCTCGCTGCGCACTTCGAAGAAGGAGAATGTGGGGCGCAGGTCGATACGGCCTATCTCCACTTTGTCGCCTCCGCAGCGTTTGTTTACCACACCGATGATTTCCTTGGCGTAGAAGCCGTCAACCTTGCCCAGGGTGATGAACAGCCGGGTAAAGCCTTCCTCGGCGTTGTGGCTGCTGCGCTCGCCTTTCTTGCCGCGCCGGCTGCCGCTCTCGTTGCCTGGCTTCACCTCCTCGATGTCGGGTGCACCGGCATAGTAGCGGAGGAAGCGTCCGAACTCGCGACTCACCATTCTCTTCAACAGGTCGTCCTTGTCCAGCCACTCCAGCCTGCGGCGCACCTCTGGCAGGAAGTCTTCAATCTCCTCTTCTTCCACCACCACGCGCTCGATGTCGTCTATGACCTTCCACAGCTGCTTGGTGCAGATTTCTTTGGGTGTGGGCAGGGTGCCTTGAACGAACTCCTTGTTTATCGTCTTCTCCACTTCGCGTATCTTGCTGCGCTCGCGGCTGTGGACAATACAGATGCTGGTGCCTTTCTTGCCGGCACGGCCTGTGCGACCGCTGCGGTGGGTGTAGTTCTCCGTGTCATCGGGCATACCGTAGTTGATGACATGGGTGAGGTCGTCAACATCCAGGCCTCGTGCTGCTACATCGGTGGCCACCAGCAGCTGTATGCGGTGCAGGCGGAAACGCTGCATTGTCAGGTCGCGCTGCTGTTGTGAGAGGTCGCCGTGGAGGGCGTCGGCGTTGTAGCCGTCCTGTATCAGGTGGTCGGCCACCTCCTGTGTCTCCTTGCGGGTGCGGCAGAACACGATGGCGTATATTTTCGGATAGTAATCCACCACGCGCTTCAGGGCCAGATACTTGTCGCTGGCACGTACCATATAGTATATGTGGTTCACGTTTTCAGCGCCCTCGTTCCTTGACCCCACCACCATCTGCTGGGCATCGTGGAGGTAGTTCTGGGCTATGCGCTCAATCTCTTTGCTCATGGTGGCTGAGAACAGCAGGGTGGTGTGCTGGGCAGGCACACCTTCCAGAATGGCATCGATGCTCTCAGAGAATCCCATGGACAGCATTTCGTCGGCCTCGTCCAGCACCACGGTGTCAACGTTGTCCAGCTTGGCTGCGCCACGGTGCATCAGGTCAATCAGGCGTCCGGGTGTGGCCACAATCACGTCCACACCCTTCCGCAATTCTCGTATCTGCGGCTCAATATTGGCGCCGCCATAGACAGCCATGATCTTCACCTGAGGCAGGTATTTGGCAAACGATGCCAGGTCGTCGGCTATCTGCAGGCACAGCTCACGTGTGGGTGAGAGTACAATGGCTCTGGTAACCACGCTGCCGTTGCTGCTGCCATTACTGCTGTCATTGCTGCCCAGCTCGGCCAGCCGCTGCAGCAGGGGCAGGCCGTAGGCTGCTGTCTTGCCTGTGCCTGTTTGGGCTAGGGCCACGAGGTCCTGGCGGGTGTTGAGCTGATGGGGGATAACGGTCTCTTGTACGGGCATCGGTTGGATGAAGCCCAGTTCGTCAATGGCTCTGAGCAAAGGTTCGCTCACGCCTAGTTCTGAAAATGTCATTAAAAAATAAGTCTGATTAAATGCGGTTTTTCGAGGCCGCAAAGGTAGCTGTTTCGCACGACTTTACAAAGTTATACACCTCCATTTTGCAGGCAAACAGCCCACGTTCCAGTAAAAACAACTCTTTTCATGCCACTTAACGACATCGTTCATGCCGTCGAATGAAGTGCTTATTGCCGTCACACGAATACAATCATGCTGCAATATGAATCTGTTCACACTTGTGAATTTAGATTTTCACTCTTGTGAATTTAGGTTTTCACTCTTGTGAATATAGATTTTCACTCTTGTGAACAGATTCATTTGTCACGCTGAAATAGTTTATACGACGTTAGGTCAAATGTCGTTGATGCCGCTGTTGTCATTCCTAATTCGTCATTTCTCATTCCTCATTCTTCATTGTTTTATGTCAAGTATCGCGCTTTTTTTTTGAAATATTAGAATAAGATGATTGTAGTGCCGCTGAACTTTCATACTTTTGCCAAGATTTAGTGCTAATTTATTAAATCGAGACATAATATGAAACTACATCTTTCTTACATCTGTATGGGTCTGGTTCTCACATCCGTGCTTGCCAGCTGCATAAAAGATCCATACGATGAGGCTGCCGCTGAGGCTCTACGTCAGGCTGAAGAGGCTGCTGCAGACTCCCTGCGTGAGGCAGAGATAGCCAAGAATTTGGCTTCCGTTTTTGGCGTTACGTTCAGCGCAGACCATGACTGGAGCTCCACCACTAGCGGAACCATCACCGTTACCGCTGATGCCGATATGGACAACATCCAATCGGTGCAGATCATTACAGGCTCTCCTTTTGGCAGCGGAGATGGCAATGGTGCTACAATACTGACAGCAGCCAGTGTGCAGAAAGGTCAGCGGATCAGCCTTACCTACGATGCACCCTCCTATCTGACCCGTCTCTATGCAGCCTGCGTCTCCAGCGATGGTTCATACTACATCAAGGGCTTCACTCCAGGTCAGGAGTCAATCTCGTTCTCCAGCTCATCCGCCAGCAAGGCTCAGACACGTGCCATAGCAGCCAACGTGATGCAGCGATTTGAATCTCTGCCACAGGCTCCAGTGCTCAGCGAGGCCGAGTTCTCATTTGCACGTGAACGCGGCTATGCAGGCTTCGAGAACGACCTTCTCTACCACATGTCGGACGCGGACGAGAAGGCGCAGATTGTCTCTCTCATCGATTTCGACTATGATGCCGACACCAAGATAGACCTCCGCGACATCATCTTAAGCTACCTGCCCAACAAGGTTTCCAATATTGAGAAGATACGTCAGAGCCAGTACTTCAACGCCAGCAGCTATCCTCTCACAACTGGTGAAGACCCAATCATCGTAGAACCCATCTACAAGAACGACGGCGGCTGGCAGGAAGTTGAGGGATGCTTCCTCTACTACTACTACTTCCGTGAATCGGATATTGACAATATGACCGAGGCCGAGCAGGTGCAGTATTTCAAGAACCTGCCCAAGTACCGCGCACTCAATGTCTATAACTCCGTTTACTACAAGGACGAAAACGGCAACAAGCTAGGTATGGCCGACGACTCCCTGCGCCGCAACACAGCCTACGCACTCATCTACTGGGGTGAAGGCACACCTGTTGTTGGTGAGACCACAGGCCAGTATCGCTTCCCCAAGGGCTACCGCATCGGCTTCATGCTTCGCAACTGCGACGGTCTCCTCAAGAACTCTAAAAGCTCAGGCAAGGACAACCATCATGGCGAGATGTACTGCGACGGTCGTCTTAACACGGACGTCAACAAATGGAAAGACCTGAAGAGCTCAAAGCTTGGCGACACCGACCCGCGTATGGCATGGCTCACAGCCAACGGCAAGTACTTTCTCTGCTGCGAGACAGGTACCGACCGCGACTTCAACGACCTCGTGCTTGAGGTTGAGGGTGGTGTGGAGCCTATTGGCGACCTGCCGGCATTGGAGAAAAACGTCTATACCTTCTGCTTCGAAGACCGCGACCTGGGCGACTACGACATGAACGACGTAGTAATCAAGGCACAGCGCTTGGACCGCACCCATGTCAAGTACAGCCTCGAAGCCTGCGGTGCCAACGACCAGCTCTACCTCCGCAACATCAACGGCCACGTGCTCAATGATGCCACCGAGATACATGCCCTCTTCGGCGTATCCACTCAGGAGTTCGTCAATGTGATTGAAGGTGAAACTCGCATCAATCCTATCCAGGAGATTATCGAAGTTGATGAGTTCTTCACCTTCACCAACCAGCGCAAGCAGCTCTACATCTACAACAAGACTCAGAACCGCGATATATACATATCCCAGAAGGGACAAGACCCGCATGCCATCCTCATTCCTGTCGATTTCAAGTACCCGCAGGAGCAGATTTGCATCAAGGATGCCTATCTAAAGTTCAACAGCTGGGGGCAGAAGGCCATTGCCGACAACAACTGGTATAAATCCCCAGTCAGTGGCAAGGTCTATACCCGCTCAGTGTTCAAGTAATCAGAGCCGACAAGCATAATTACAATTAACCCACAGAGGCTGTGTCAAAATACAAAATCAACCTTTTCACAACTAAATAGACGAATTGGACGAATCCCATAAACATCTGTCTAAGAGGATTCTCAACAATTCGAATAATTTGTGTAATTCGTTGTAAAGAACAATCAAGAGGCTGCGTCATGCGTTTTGACACAGCCTCTTTTCAATTCTCAATAATAAATAATGGTGTACCCTAGGCTAATGGCTAATTGGCACTACAGACCATCATTTTACTCTACGGTGACGCTTTTGGCGAGGTTGCGGGGGCGGTCAACGTCCTTGCCTTTGCATACGGCGATGTGGTAGGCTAGGAGCTGAAGGGGGATGGATGCAATGAGTGGTTGGAAGCATTCCATGGTGTCGGGCAACTCGATGACGTGGTCGGCTAGCTTGCGTATCTGTTCGTCGCCTTCTGTGACTAGGGCTATGACTCGTCCTCCACGGGCGCGAACTTCCTGTATGTTGCTGATGACTTTCTCGTAGAGCTTGTCGCGGGTGGCGATGACGAAGACGGGCATCTCAGAGTCGATGAGTGCTATGGGGCCGTGCTTCATCTCGGCGGCGGGGTAGCCTTCGGCATGGATGTAGCTGATTTCCTTGAGCTTGAGTGCGCCTTCAAGGGCCACGGGGTAGTTGTAGCCTCGTCCTAGGTAGAGGCTGTTCTTCGCGTAGGTGAAGATGGGAGCGAGCCGTTCTATCTGCTCGTTGGTCTTCAGAGCCTGCTCCATCTTGTCAGGTATGCGTGTGAGTTCGGCTACCATGTCTTTATAGACGTCTCCGGGGATGGTTCGTTTCTCGTTGGCAATGGCGAGGGCTAGCATTGAGAGGACGGTGACTTGTCCTGTGAAGGCCTTGGTGGAGGCTACGCCTATCTCTGGTCCTACGTGGATATAGACTCCTGTGGTGGTCTGACGTGGTATGCTTGCACCGATGGCGTTGCACACTCCGAAAACGAAAGCTCCTGCTGAGCGTGCTTGCTCGATGGCTGCGAGGGTGTCGGCAGTCTCACCGCTCTGTGAGATGGCTATTACGACATCGTCGGGGTAGATGACAGGCTCGCGGTAGCGGAACTCGGACGCATACTCTACTTCGACAGGTATGCGGCAGAGGCTCTCGATGAGCATTTTGCCGATGAGTCCGGCATGCCATGATGTGCCGCAGGCTACGATGATGATGCGTCGTGCGGAGATGAGGCGGTCGCGGTAGTCAATGACTGCTGAGAGTGTGATGCGGTCGTGATCGACGTTGATGCGTCCTCGTGTGCAGTCGCGGAGGCATTTGGGCTGCTCGAATATTTCCTTGAGCATGAAGTAGGGGTAGCCTCCTTTCTCCAGTTGCCCGAGAGTGACATCAATCTGTTTCACCTTTGGGTGCTGCTCCACGTTGTCGAGGTTGACCACTTGCAGCTCCTTGCCCAGCTGCATTACGGCAATGTCGCCATCGTTGAGATAGACAACTTTGTCGGTGTACTCGGCTATGGGGCTGGCATCGGAGGCTAGGAAGAAGTCGCCATCAGCACCGAGTCCCACGACAAGCGGTGAACTCTGACGTGCGCAGATGATGGTGTCGGGATGGTCGCGGTCGAGGATAGCGATGGCATAGGCTCCGATTACTTGACGGAGGGCCACCTGCACGGCTTCGAGTAGTGAGAGACTATTGCTCTGCTGCACGTAGTCGATGAGCTGTACGAGTACTTCGGAGTCGGTGACGCTGCGGAACTCGATGCCTCGCTCAATGAGTTTCTCCTTGAGTGTGGCGTAGTTCTCGATGATTCCGTTGTGTATGAGCGCAAGGCGTCCTGATGCGGAGTAGTGGGGGTGGGCGTTGGTGCTGGAGGGTTCGCCGTGTGTTGCCCAGCGTGTGTGTGCTATGCCTGCACTGCCGCTCACGTCCTTGTCCTGGCAATGAGCTTGAAGGTCGCTCACCTTCCCTTTGGCTTTATAAACATTAAGCTCGTTGTTGTCACTGATAAGGGCTACGCCTGCGCTGTCATAGCCGCGATATTCTAATCTCTTTAGTCCTTTAATCAGGATGGGATAGGCTTTCTTCTGGCCTATATAACCAACAATTCCACACATAATAAAACCGTGTTTGCTTACTTTTTGTTACCTTGTTTGTGCTTTTTCGGGCGCAAAGGTAGCAATAAGTAAGCAAACAGCAGTAATAATATGACAAAAAGTTTCGAGTTCTCTGTTAGAGATACTTGCGTGTCGTGAGCATTATGTAGCCCACTTTGCGGCGCATTCCTTGCTGTCCAGGGTAGTCAGAGTCAAGGAAATTGTGGAGAGGCATGGAGAACTGAAGGATGAATTGGCGGTCCTTGTCGTCGCTGAGGCTGGTGAGGGAGAAGTCCAGACCGAAGCCGGCTTTGAGCTGGTCTTTGCTGGGATTGGCAACGCTGCCGCCGCAGCCTGTGGGAAGGTCGTAGAACACGCCAGCTTCTAAGGCTTTCTTCTCGCTGCCTAGGATGATGCCTGCACGTGGCTGGAAGTAGAAGCCGCGCAGGTTGTCGTCGGTGTCCTTGAACACAATTTCCTGGCTCTTGAAGTACGCACCTGCGTAGGCTCCAACCGTTGAGGGTCGCCATGAGGCGTCCACTCCAATGGCATAGTCGCCTATGTGCTTGAATGGGTTGCCAAACGCATAGTGGTATGGACCGTAAATCTCATTTGGGCTATCGAAGCCTGCCTTTGCCATGCCGATGGGGAAGACGAGTCCTACAGTAGGGATGACGTGGTCGGCAATGCGGTCGGCAGTGGAGTTCTCCTCAAATGCAAATTCCTGAAGGGCGGAAGAGGCTGCCACACCGATGATGGATGTCCAGTAGTTGGTGGTCCAGAAACGAGTGTTGAGTGTCCAGTCGCTGGACTGTGCCGAAACGCTGGATGAAAAACTCAGCGCGATGGCAATGATGAATGCAATCTTTTTCATAGATAATGAATTATGAAATGTGAATTATGTTAAGTAGGTATTCAAAATTATTTTACTATATCCAGCATTGTAGGTGCTTTCATGTCTTTGTTTGCTCTTTGGCGCATCTTTTCCTTTTATCCTCAGTCACAGAGCCCGCTCTGCTCCTTCGGAAAAAAGAAAAATCTGCATCCAAAAAGCTGAACAAATACATAAAACTAATTGTGAACACCTACTTATTTATGTCTGAGTCTTTGGAACTCTGCTTTGGCTTTGGTCATCTGTTCTTGGAAGGCGGGGCTGGTGTGGAGCATGGTGACGGCGGCAGAAGCAGCCAAGCGTCCGGCATCTACATCGCTCTGCCAGTGGGCACCAACGATGACGCGGCTGTCACCGTACATGAAGCCTCGTGCCAGGATTTCTGTGGCTCTGGCTGGGTTGATTTCTGCGAGAACGAGGGCTGCACTCCATCCGCGTATGGTATGGCCGGATGGGTAGGAGCCGTTGTGTGAGAGCGCTTCATCGTCCTTTGGCACAAGCGACGGCTCCTTGAAGCGGTCGAAGGGGCGCTTGCGCATATAGTGAGCCTTGGGTTTCTTTCCTATGAGGTCGGCAGTGTTGATGCTGTTTGATACGAGCTGGTATATCTCTGGTGTAGCCTCAGGCGTGATCTGCATGCCGAAAGGTATGCTCATTATTTGGCAGATGTATTGTGTAGTCCAATTGGCATCTTCTGCAGCTATGCGTCCTCTGATGGAGTCTTGACGCATCTGCTTACCCCAGAAGTATCTCATCACGTCGTGTGCGAAGGCCTCACTAGTGGTGTCGGGTGGTGCGGGTAGGAATATGCGCATATCGGGCATCTCTTCTATGGTGAGATAGCAGGTGGTGGTGTTCTGTGCTGTGGTAGCTGTTGCGAAGCATGCTAATGCCACGAACAAAGCCAATAAAGAGGATTTCATAATGATGAATGACGAATGACGAATGATGAATGACGAATGATGAATGACTTCTAGTTGAACAGGTAGCGGAGGGTGAACATGAGCTGGTAGGCCGACCTGGCGTTGAGGAAGTCCTGATTTGTTGAGAGGTGGCGGTGGCCATCCACAAGATTATATGTGTATTGTCCGTTCTTGTAGTCGAGTAGGGCATTGTTGGTTACTTGCTTGTACAAGCCCCAGTCCTTGCAGAGGAAGTTGGGGAGGTTGAGGATGTCGAGTCCGAGCTGGAGGCTGTGTCGTGTCTGACCCAGCTTGATGCTCATGTCGCGGACGTATTTGAAGTCGAGCTGGTGATGCCAGGGCATCTTGGCTCCTCCGCGCTCGGCATAATTGCCTTTGCGTGTCTGGAGGTAGTCGTCCTGCTGGATGTAGGCCCAGAAGTCATCGCGTTGCATGTCGGCTGTGTAGGTCTTTCCGTCAACGGTTCCGTTGTCAACAAAGTTCCATGTGTCGAGTTCCTCGCGTGAGGCCGGCACATAAATGAGGTTGCCTGGTGCAAGCGCATCGTTGTTGACGTTGGATGAGAATATGTAGGAGTAGCGGCTGTAGATGAAGTTTCCGAGGAAGCCTACTTGAGAACCTTCGTATATTAGACTGAAGGTTGATGACGTATTCTTGGACTCTTTCAGCCGGTAGCTGGCGGCAATGAGCAGACGGCTAGGTGCTACGTAAGTGGCATAGCCCAGCTCGTTGTCGTTCACGGCGTTGACCGAGTTGCGGTAGTTGTTGTATGCGGATGAGACTTGGTCGCCAATGCCTTCGGTATAGCTCTTGGCCTTGGAGATTGTGTAGCTTGCTGAGAGGTCAAGCCCGAATGGGAACGACTTGCGCAGCTGTGCGCAGAGCGACATGTAGTAGGCTTTGGTTCCTGCGTTCTCCAGCACGTAGGCGGAGCGGGCAGCGTCGTAGTAAGACATCTGTCGGCGCACGTCGCCGTGTCCGAGGTCAATGGTTGATGTGCCGTCCCAGTATATGTCGCGGTTGGACACCACAACAGGGTTGAGGTCTTTGTTGACAATGCCTTCGAGTGTGAAATCCACATCGGCAGGTAGCTTGATGTCAACAGCCAGTGAGGACTTCCAGGTTCGTGGCATGCGCAGGTCGTTGCTCAGTATGGTAGGGCTGCTTGGTATGGTTGTCTTGCTGGTGGCTCCAATCTGTTGGAGCATATCGGCTTGTGAGGTCGTGAATGTTGGTATGGTGCCTTTGGCCTGTGAGGCTATGTATGACGTCTGACCCATGCCGGAGTTGCCCACAGCCGAGACGAGCCACACGAAAGGCATGCGTCCCACAAACATACCTGTGCCACCACGCATGATGACACGACTATTGCCGAGGATGTCCCAGTTGAAGCCAATGCGTGGCGAAAATGACAGGGCTGCGTCAGGCACATTATCGGTGCTGAAGTGCTGTCCTCCGAAGTCAAGGGCGTAGTAGTCGGCATTGAAGTTGTCCTTTAGTGCAGGGTAGGTGGGCAGTTCGAAGCGCACACCCAGCGATAGGCGGAGACGGTCGGAGAGGCTCATGTTGTCCTGAAGGTAGAGTGACCACTGGTTGGTACTCATCTCCGACTTGAACATCGAGTGGTTGGCGTTGTTGCCGTAGGTGATGCCGAAGAGGCGTGTGTTGGCTGGCGTGAACACGCTAGCCCAATCGCCCGCAGCCACTTGTGCTGGTGTGGCCTCGAAGGCGTAGTAGCCTGCAGCAGCCTGAGCATATCCGTTGGCAGCATAGTTGTGTTCATACTGTAGGCCTCCGAAGAGGTTGTGCTTGCCCAGTTGCAGGTTTATCTCGTCGGTAATGACTATGTTCTTCGTCTGCGCCAGGTTGCCGTAAGTGAACACATCGCCCATCATGGCCCAGCTGGGGTAGTGGCCCTGTCCGTCGCTCATCACAATCTCCACTACCGGCACCGACTCACCATACTCATTGCTGCGAGGCTGGTCTTGGAAGGAGTAGGTGGCGCGAAGGGTGTTCTGGATGCGACCTAGCTCGCTGTTCAGCTCGGCAGCCAGGGAGGTGAAGCGGTATTCCGAATAGTAGCGGCTGGAGAGCGACGACATACTGTAGTCGGTTTCGCTTCCGTAGGCGTTCTGGTTGCCACCATATATAATGCTGGCGCGGTTGCTACCAATGCTTCGTGAAATAGAGGCTGGATTTGACTCCTTGCGGTTGGACTTGGTGAAGCGCACCATCATCTTGTGGTTGTCGTTGATGTTCCAATCCAGGCGTGCCAGCAGACGGTAGGCTGGTGTCTTGATGTTATATCCCTGCCATGAGCCGGTGGTGATTCCGTAGGTGTTCTGCATATAGGCCGACAGACTCTCCAGCTCCTGCAGTTGTGGGCGGCGGTTGACGGTGGTGTAGGGTGTGCTGCCGTTGCCAGCCAGAGCAGCCGGACCTGTTGACACGTTGTCGTCTATCTCAGCGTTGACAAAGAAGAAGAGCTTGTCGCGCAGGATGGGACCTCCCAGCGTCATGCCGTAGGTGTTGGAGTGTCCGTTGTCAACGGGCAGTGTGACATCGCCAACACGGTTCCCGACGAGTGATGTGCTGGTGAGGTAGGTGTAGGCCGAGCCCTTGAACTCGTTGGTACCACCACGTGTGACAGCGTTGATGCCGCCACCTGTGAAGCCGCTCTGTCGCACGTCGTAGGGTGTGATGGACACTGTGAGTTGCTCCAGCGCATCAATAGATATTGGCAGACCTCCGCCTGGCAAAGGTGAGAAACCCAAGCCGAAGGCGTTGTTGAACGATGCACCGTCGATGGTGACGCTCGACTGTCGGAAGTTACCACCTCCGATGGCTATGGCGTTGGACGACATTGACTGAGGTGTCATCTTCATGATTTCAGTCATGTTGCGCTCAATGGTCGGGATGGTGGCCATCTGTTCGGCATTGAGGCTTGTGACAGCTCCTGAACGGTCACTGCGCATGGAGTTGACAGCAACAACCTGTACCTCAGAGAGTGTCTGTCTGTCCTCTGTCATAGCTGCGTCTAGCACTAGGCTCTGCCCCAACTCCAGCTGTATGCCTGTGTACTTTATCTTCTTGAAACCTATGTATGACACCTCCACCTCGTAGGGGCCTCCCGTGCGCATACCTGTGATGGTGTATCGGCCCGAGGCGTTGGTGACGTTGCGATATACGCTGCCCGATGGTATGTGGGTGGCGGTGATGGAGGCTCCGATAGCTGTCTCATCATCGGCTGTGATGGTGCCGGTGATACCAGCCGTAGTCACCTGTGCTTGTGTCGTGCCGCACAGCGCAAGGACTGTTATAAGCATCAAGAGTAGTTGTCGCTTCATATTTTGTGTCTGGTGGGAATATAATCAGGATAAAGGTAGAGTCATGATGAACCGTGCGCCTCCTGTGTAGGTGGTGTCAAGCACGATGTCGCCTCCCATGCGGCGGGCAATGCTGCGGGCCACGGTGAGACCTATGCCGGTGCCGTCGTAATAGTCGTCGAGTTGCACAAACTCGTCGAAGATATGCTCTGCTTCAGAGGCGGGGACGCCTATGCCAGTGTCCTCAACTATGAACCTTACGCTGTCGTTGGTTTTGTCCATGCTCAGAATGACCGACTGCTTAGTTGAGCCGGCCTCCTGTGTGTTGTGCTGGGCTTCGGGTGCCTTGGTGAACTTGATGGCGTTGTCCAGTAGCAACGAGAGGGCACGTGTTGCCGCGTTGAGGTTTGTCTGGATGGATAGTTCCTCGACATCGGGCGAGAGCTTCATGTCAAATGTGACGTGTGATGCTTTGGCTATTCCAGCCGCGTCTGTTGCCTGGGCCGCCACCTGGAAAGCTGGCACATGGTCTTTTCGGTCTATGACGGCACTGCTGCTGGCATCAGAGAGTTCCAGCATCTTGTTGACAAGTCCCGTGATGCGTTTTGTGTTGTCTTTGATTTGTTCGTTGATGTCGCGCTTGGTGTCGTTGTCCAGCTCCATGTCTGGTGTGGTTATCACCTGAGTGAAGCCGGAAAGGATGTTGAGAGGTGTGCGTATCTCGTGTGAAATCTGCTGTATGAACTTGGTCTTCATCCGCAGCGACTCCTCGGCCTGTGCGTTGGCGCGGGCCAGCAGTTTGTTCTGCTCGTCTATCTTGCGGGCATGCAGATGGCGGTTCACGGTGATGATGGATACTGTAATGAAGAGTATGGCAAAGGCTATGATGGCATTCCACTGGCGCTGTTTTGCCATCTTCTTGCGTTGTGCCTCAAGCTCAGCCTCCTTCTGTTGTGTTTCGTAGATAGTGGCGAGTGCGGCTGCATCATCGCTCTTGGCCTTGGTGATGGCTTCATCGAGCTTGTTGCATATCTGCATACTCACAGCCAGCACGGAGTCCATCTGGCCTACGCCGAGGTGGGCATAGTATTTCTTGAGGAATACGTTCTGTATGTTTTCAAGCGTATAGTCCATTTGGAAGTTTTGAACCACCTCGTCCAGGTTCTGATAGCTCTTGACGGCTTCGTCCCAGCGTTGTGTTGACACGAGGTAGTCGCCGGCGAGGAACATTCCGTCGGCAGTACGGCTTAGATTTGTCTTCTGGAAAGCCTTGTAGGCCTCGGCAGACTCGTCAATATCTCCCAGATGCCCAAGTGCTGTGGCACGGTATATGTAAACTCGTGCCTGCTGCTTGTCGAGATAGTCGGCTGTGGCGTAGGGGTGGAGCCTGTAGTCGTTGAGCATGGTGTCCAGCCGCGCTATCCACAGCAGTGCATCGCTGTCGTGGTTGGTGTTGATGCTGTAGTAGCAGATGTTGAGCAGCCCTGCTATGGCACTCTTGTAGGCGTCGTCGCTGTGGTTCCGGTTTATGAACTCCAGATGCTTCTCGTAGGCGCGGGCATAGTTGTTGGCCATTGCCTCGTCGGCTTTGCCGTAGCGCGACTGGCAGCAACCGATGAATATGAGCAGGTTGGCATAGTCGGCTGTGGTGTCGGCATGTATGTGTTCTATGCGCTCGGCTGTGGGGATGGTGAGTTCTAGTGACCTTTCGTAGTCGCCTTTCATGTTCAGAAGGTTTGCCAGGCGGCTGGCAGTCTTGGCGTAGATGGTCACCTCGCTCTCGTCCTGGAAGTCCTTGACGGCGGCTAGGGCTTTCTTCCAATGGTATTCGGCAGCATGCTTCTGGTTCATGCGGTCGGTGGCGTAGCCTCGCCAGTAGTAGGCCTTGGCTTCGGAAATGGCTCCTAGGCGCTCAAGGCTGTCGGCTACGCTAATCAGATGCTCGTAGTCCTTGGCGCGGTGGGCTTGTTCCAGTATGCTGTCGGAGTTCGACTGTGGAGCTATAGGCCCCATCATGTTACCGTCCATGCAACCAACCATTAGCTGAACGGCCATCACCACCGTCAGCAATATGAAGGCTAATCTCTTATGCATTTATGTAGTTCACAATCCACTGTCCAACTTCGCGTGTACCGTATTTCGCTCCACCCTCTACCTGTATCTCGGGTGTGCGCACATTGGCTTGGAGGCTTGCGTTGACGGCCTCGCGTATGAGCTGACCTTCGGCTTGCAGGTTGAAGTACTCAAACAACATGGCCACGCTGAGTATCTGTGCCAGAGGGTTGGCTATGTTCAGTCCCTTGGCTTGTGGCCATGAGCCGTGTATGGGTTCAAACACGGGTGTGTGCTCGCCAATGCTGGCTGAAGGCAGCAGCCCCATAGAACCTGTGATGCACGACCCCTCGTCGGTCAGTATGTCGCCGAAGGTGTTCTCTGTAACCATCACATCGAAGAAACGTGGGTCCTGGATCATTCGCATGGCTGCGTTGTCAACATACATGTAGTCGGTCTGTACATCGGGATACTGCTTGGCCACCTCCTGTGCCACCTTACGCCATAGACGGCTTGAAGCCAGCACGTTTGCCTTATCGACTACCGTCAGGTGCTTGCGGCGGCGACGGGCGTAGGAGTAACCTACATGCAATATCCTCTCAATTTCGGTGCGGGTGTAGGCATTGGTGTCGTAGGCCCGCTCATCATCCTCGTATTTCTCGCCGAAGTACATGCCGCCGGTCAACTCGCGGATGCATACAAAGTCGGCTCCGCTTACCAACTCGTCTTTTAGCGGCGATTTGTGGATTAGGCAGTCGAATGTCTCAACTGGACGTATGTTTGCATATAGCCCCAGCTGCTTGCGCATGGCTAATAAGCCTTGTTCAGGACGGACCTTGGCTGTGGGGTCGTTGTCGAACTTCGGGTCTCCGACGGCACTGAACAGCACCGCATCGGCCTCCATGCATGTCTTGTAAGTCTCTTCGGGGAAGGGGTTGCCTACTTTGTCTATGGCGTCAGCTCCGCAGATGGCAGACTCGTAGCTCACTTCGTGTCCGAACTTCTCGCAGACAGCCGTCATCACTGCCACTCCTTGTTCGCTAATTTCTGGGCCTATTCCGTCGCCTGCTAGCACAGCAATCTTAAGCTTCATATTATTATTATATAATGTGTAAATGTATTTGAGCGCAAAAGTAGCTGTTTCGCATGACTTGACAAAGCTATATACAACCATTTTTTGAGGCTAAACCACCTGCTATTTGGTGACAACAAACCCTTTCATGCCGCTGAACGAATTCGTTCATGCTGTCAAACGAATCTATTCACATGAGTGAATTTAGATATTCACACTTGTGAATTTAGATATTCACTCTAGTGAATGTAGTCTTTGGCCATGCTGAATGAATTCATACGTCGATATGTTTAATCTTGTTGATGCCACAGATTGGGTGTATGTGCTGGGGTTTGCATAATGATATATTGCTTTCTGAGGTAACGATGTGATGTTTTTTCACTACCTTTGCAGGCAGAATATATGAAGATGGTTCTTTATGAGTGAGAATGAAGTCTTGGATTCAGTCTCTCGTGTCATGCGAGGGGATGTCCGTTACACGTTGCTCAACGGTGATTCCGCTGCAATTCTAAAGTGGATGCCGTCTGAGAGCGTGAATTGTATTATCACATCCCCTCCCTATTGGGCGCAGCGGGAGTATGATATCTCAGATGAATTCAAGGATAGAGAAATAGGGCGAGAACATGATGTTGATGCTTATGTAAACAATCTTCTTAATGTATTCAAAGAGGCCAAGCGAGTTCTGAAAAAGGACGGTTCACTATGGCTGAACTTGGGCGACAAGTATCACAACAAAGCTCTTATGGGGATGCCTTGGAGGGTTGCTTTGGCTTTGATGAGTGACGGCTGGATACTGCGTAATGATATAATCTGGGACAAGATGAAAGGCACTCAGAGTTGCAAAGACCGATTTAGAGATGTATATGAGCATCTGTTCCATTTCGTAAAGAACACTAGCTACTACTATGATGCCGACAGTATAAGGGTCATTTCTCCGCGTAAACCTAAAAAGGTCAACGGAGTGATGATGTCTGCAACTGGGGTCAGCGGAAAGAGGTATAGAAAGCTGATTAATGAAAGCTTGGCACTGAGCGAGGAAGAAAAACAGAATGCTATGCAGGCCTTGGACGAAACTCTGGAGCAGTTGATGAACGGTGACATTGTTGATTTCCGAATGACTATTCGTGGAAGCCAGCGTACGTATCATAGTGATAACACCCATGTCAGTGGAAGAGCTAAAGAACTTGAGCAGAGAGGCTACTTTATTATGAAAATGAGTAGCAAAGGCTATCTGCCTTCCGACATCTGGCGTATCACTCCAGAAGATACTTGGCGCAAAGATCAGCATTATGCCGTGTTTCCAGAAGAATTACTCATTAATCCAATTATGAATCCACTTTAAAAAGTCGGATAGTCCGACCGATTAATATATTACGTTAGTTTAACACAATATCGCTCTTTGACATTTTGCAATCTGGAGATAATAGTGTACCTTTGTACTATCAATACGAGGTATCACATGTCAT
>JAFZQR010000103.1 GCA_017620295.1 Bacteroidaceae bacterium | reverse complement strand
TAACTTCTCTTGCAGTCTCACCCACGGGCATACGCCTTAGTATCAAGTTTCTGTTCGTCAGGCCAGTGCTTTGTCGCCAACTTCCTTCAGATTCCACCTCACGATGGACACCCTTGTCTTTGACTGTACGCTTGCCGCTATTAGGCCGCGCTCGGGACTTACACCCGTTAGATTATGCCCATGTCGGGCGAACAAAAAACGTCAGGCAAAACCTTGCCTGACGTCCAATAACATATATGATATGTTTGATTATTCTGCTGTCTCTTCGTCTTCAACAGCCTCCTCGATCTCGGCCTCAACCTCAGCCACTGGAGCAACCTCAGCAGCAGGAGCCTCCTCGATGGGTGCATCTGGAACAACAGTTACAGGGATAGCAACGCTAACCTCCTTGTGCAGACGCACTGTAGCTGTGTGGTCACCAATCTTCTTGACATCCTTGATAGTGATGAGCTTACGGTCGATATCGAAGCCGAGCTTCTTCAGCTCATCAGCGATAATCACGCTGTTCACACTACCATAGATTGTGCCGTTAGCACTAACCTTAGCTGTGATGGTCAGAGCTACTGAAGCCAGCTTGTCGGCAACGCTCTGAGCCTCAGCCTTGATCTTAGCAAGCTTCTGAGCCTTCTGTTTCAGCTCCTCAGCTACAATCTTCTTTGCGCTCTCAGATGCAATAACAGCCTTGCCTGTTGGAATGAGATAGTTACGGCCATAGCCCGACTTCACATTCACGATATCGTACTTGTAACCCAAGCCGATGACGTCTTCTTTTAGAATAAGTTCCATAGTGTTTGTTTCATCAGTTTGTGGTTAATACTTATTTCATCAAGTCTGTCACGAATGGCAGCAGGGCGAGGTGACGGGCACGCTTCACAGCCTGAGCCACACGACGCTGATACTTCAGTGATGTACCTGTGATGCGACGTGGCAGAAGTTTTCCCTGCTCATTAAGGAACTTCTTGAGGAATTCGGGATCCTTGTAGTCGATATACTTAATGCCGAGCTTCTTGAAACGGCAGTATTTCTTTTTCTTGACATCTACTGTTGGTGGTGTCAAATAGCGTATTTCTGATTGTGCCATTGTTTAGTTCTCCTTGTTGTTAAGTTTGTTCATTCTCTTCTGAGCATACTCTGCAGCATACTTGTCGAGTTTAACGGTCAGATAGCGTAACACACGCTCGTCACGACGATAGTTGATTTCCAACTTCTTGATGAGCTGAGGATCGGCGTTGAACTGAAGCAGGGCATAGAAGCCTGTGCTCTTCTTCTCAATGGGATAAGCCAGTTTCTTCATACCCCAAAGTTCCTCGTTCACTATCTCTGCACCGCCTTCGGTGAGGAGAGTCTTGAACTTGGCAACCGCTTCCTTCATCTGATCGTCAGACAAAACGGGAGTTAAAATGAAAACGGTTTCGTACTGATTCATTGTTTGGATGAATAAAATTTGATGTTGATAAATAATATTGTTTCTGCCTTAACGGAACAGGTTCCGCAAAAAGCGGTGCAAAGGTAGTGCTTTTCCTACACGTGACCAACGATTTGCACTCTTTTTATTGCCCAAGCATAAAAAAACATCCTCACTTTGAACCGTAACAAGAAAATTAACATTGTCACTGTCACTTTTTCTCAATTTCATTTCGATGTCTGAATGATTTTGAGTTATTTTGTGGCGAAATATGTGAATAATAGAATATAAAACATACAACAATCATTATGAAAATCACCAATTACTTGGGTATTATCGTCACTATTCTCGGTGCGCTAATACTTGTTGCGAGCTTCGTTCTAGACCTGGTTGACAACAACATCATTCTGTTATCGGGTGTGTTGGTAGTGATACTCGGTATCATTATCCACTACTTTGTGAATAAAATCACCCCGACCTACGATGCTCCAGAGGCTCCTATCGGAAGTGCTGTCACAGGCATTGTAACCGTCATCACCATCCTTGCTGGTGTGGGTCTCGCCAAGGCTCTGCTCGGCCCCGTGTTCCTGAAGATGTCTGCCAACAGTCTTGTTGACCTCCTCGCCGAAGCACCAGAGCGCGTTGAAGAATTCGGACTGTACAATCCTCCCGCTAGTGTAGAAGATTTGCTGGAGAATGCTCCTGAAGCTGCAACCCAAACATTGCTCTATGGTTCCCTCAGCATCGTTGCAGGTATCCTGGGCGCAGCTCTTCTGACAGCTGCTTGGCTAGGCATAGCATACTCCGTCAATAAGGCTAAGCTCAAGAAGTAAAGCTTACACCTATTATATATTATATAGCACCAAACGCTCCCCTGCCACCCCAACGGTTGCAGGGGAGATTGTTGTTAAGTAGGTTCTATTAACAAAGCTACATTTTCGTTAATGTTGTTAAATTTATGGCAATTGTTTCAACGGCGAAGTGTTAAAATCGGGTTGAAAGTACTACTTTTGCCAACACATCAGGCATTATGAAGAGAAGCACAATAGCCATCATAAGCATTATCATAGGAGTCTCATTCTTCGGGCTCCTGCTGCTTCAGGGGCGTATAGTGCAGGCTATGGCCACAATGCGCAAGGGACAGTTCGACGAGGCTGTGTTCCGTGCACTCGACCAGACCAGCCGCGACCTGGAACGTAACGAGACATTTCGCTACCTCCAACAGGCTGCGTGGCAGTCGGGCTTCGACATTGACAGCCTAGACATAACCGAGGCCATTAGCAGCCGACATGCTATGCGTGGACTCGACAGTATGGCTATAGCTTCAACGGTGTCTATTGGGAGCAAGACCCAGCAAACCATACAGAGGTCCAACCACTTCGCATTCAGGTATGGGAACAGCGTGGACGAAGCGTCACAGAGGTTCCGTGAGTTCGTGAAGAACGCATACCTCTACAGGAAAGGTTTGCTGGACGAGGTGGTTTACACCATACTCTACACCACAGGCGACAAGGGGCTGGCTGAACGCATAGACTTCCGCATACTGGACAGCAACCTGCGGGCAGAGCTGGAGTCGGGAGGTATTACACTCGATTACCACTTCAGCGTAACCGACTCACGCGGTGAGGAGCTGTTCAGATGCATTGACTACGACAGCACAGGAACAGAGTACACCTACACACAGACACTCTTCCGAAACGACCCCATGCAACAGATGGGAGTGCTGAGAGTACACTTCCCAGAGCGCAGCAAGTACATACTCGGAGCTGCCAACGCCATGATACCGTTGATGGTGTTCACCCTGATACTGTTCTTCACTTTCTGCTTCACCGTATGGCTCATAGTGCGCCAGAAACGCGACACCGAGATGAAGAACGACTTCATCAACAACATGACGCACGAGTTCAAAACCCCGATTTCCAGCATATCCCTGGCGGCACAGATGCTTGGCGACAAGAGCGTCACCAAGAGTCCTGCCATGATAGACAACCTCTCCGATGTCATCGTAAGCGAGACACGCCGACTGCGCTACCAGGTAGAGAAAGTGCTGCAGATGTCACTCTACGAGAAAGGCAACATACGCTTCAACGAGAAAGAGATTGATGCCAATGTCGTGATTGATGATGTCGTGCGTACATTCAGCCTCAAGGTCAAGCAGAGCGGCGGCTCCTTACAGGCCAACCTCGATGCTGAGGACGGTGCCATTTTTGTCGATGAGATGCACTTCACCAATGTGATCTTCAACCTCATGGACAACGCAGTCAAATACCGCCGCGACGATGCACCGCTACAGCTGACTGTGGCCACCAGTAATCAGCCGGGGCAACTCATAGTCACCGTGAGCGACAACGGCATCGGAATCCGACGCGACGACCTGCGCCGCATATTCGACCGCTTCTACCGTGTACACACGGGCAATAAGCACGATGTGAAAGGCTTCGGACTTGGACTGTCCTACGTCAAGACAATGGTAGAACTGATGCACGGCACCATCAAGGCTGAAAGCGAACCCGGAAAAGGCACAACCTTCATAATTACATTACCACTCATCGATTAGATTTAATGATATAAAGATATACAATTAGGAATTCTGAAACAATCAATAACAATCCGACTATGATTCAAGAAGAGACAAAGATGAAAATCCTGCTTTGCGAGGATGACGAGAGTTTAGGCATGCTTCTGCGTGAGTATCTCCAAGCCAAAGGCTACGATGCCGAACTATACCCCGATGGGGAGGCCGGCTACAAGGCTTTCCTCAAGAATATCTACGATATGTGCGTGCTGGACGTTATGATGCCTAAGATGGATGGCTTCCAGCTTGCCAGCGAGATACGTCAGGTAAACCAGGAGATACCTATCATCTTCCTTACAGCCAAGAACCTGAAGGAGGACATCTTCGACGGTTTCAAGATTGGAGCCGACGACTACATCACCAAGCCATTCTCTATGGAGGAACTGGTGTTGCGCATGGAGGCTATCCTGCGCCGTGTACGTGGCAAACAGCAGAAGAACGTGGCTGTTTACCATATTGGACAGTACACCTTCGACACAAAGCGTCAGATACTGTCACACGACGACCAGTCGGTGAAGCTCACCACCAAGGAGAGCGAACTGCTCAACCTGCTCTGCGTACACGCCAACGATGTGCTGCAACGCGAACTGGCACTGAAGACCATCTGGATTGATGACAACTACTTCAATGCGCGTTCAATGGATGTCTATATCACCAAGCTTCGCAAGCACCTCAAGGACGACCCCGAAATCGAGATCAACAACGTTCACGGCAAAGGCTACCGTCTCATTGCACAGATGGGCGAAGAGGCATAAGCCTGAGCACCTAGCGAACACTCAAAAGCCTTGCATCCACGTGGTTGCAAGGCTTTTTCCGTCATATCAGTTATATCAATTCCAGTCGTCCTTCCATACATTGTATGAACCTTGTGACTTTGCATCCAGGGAGCTGCCTGAGACAGGTGTCGCATCACGGTTCACACTCACCTGCGGGTCAGAATCGGCAATAATCCGTTCTGTTCTTATCCTGACAATAATTGTTGTGGGAGCTGTGTATGATGTGTGTTTCATTATTTTATCACTATCTTTTTACCATCTATTATATTGATACCTGGCTGAGGCTTTGCCAGACGAATGCCTGAAAGGTTGAACAACTCCTCGGCCTGTTCGCGTGGAAGCATCTCATTGGTGCTGACTCCTGTGGTCTCATTGAACACCAATGTGAAAGATTTGACACCAGCATCATCGATGTTTTCTGCACTAATCAAGGCTTTTCCTGCTGGAACAGTGCTAGCGGCTACCTTCACGAAGTTAGACCCACTCAAACCATAGTAGGTGTTTGCTTCAACGTATGTTGGCACGATAGTACCTACGAGCAGGTTATCATCCAACGCTGTGTCGCTGTTCTCACAATTGATGGTTATTGCACCAGTCTTACCGTTGCGTCCCTTCAGAAACAGGCCTGTACCACCTCTCACGCCTCCTTCCACCTGCGAAAAGGTTATAACATCACCAGATATAGATGTTATCTGCCAAGCGGAGAACTCATCGCCTTCTGAGAACGTCAAAGGATACTCCGAGCAAATAGTGCCGTAGCCCGAAGCGTTGAGCTTACCCGATATGGAGCTTACGCCAGGTTCAAAGATACGAACATCATCAAGGTAGAATCGATTATTACTAGCTTGCGCCGCAGAGAACTGTATTTTGGTGTTAGCAGTTGCGCCTGTAATGGTGAGACTGTAGTTCGTCCACTTAGAGTCTAACAAATTGAAAGATGTTTGGCTAAGTGTACCACCACCCTGCTCTATTGATAGTACCAATGCACCATCAACCTTATCACCACTCCATGCCTTTGCCTTGAATGTTATGGTAAAGTCGCCTGCAGTACCTAATTGGGGTGTCTTTGCGTAGCCCTGGTACGACTCAGTACCAACCTTTATATTTCCACCACTAACAGTCACCGACGATTCAATCCAATACTTATTGTCATACTTATAATCATCTGAGCCTGTAAACGATTCATACAGCACTACATTCTCTGCGTCCACTGTTGTTTTTCCTGCTGGAGCTGTAACAGTAACTTCTATACTTTCGTCAGCAGCTGCATTGAAGTATGTTGTCTCTGCTGCGCTAAACGTAATAGTTGCAGTTCCCGCAGCTACTGGAGTAATAGTCACTACCCCATCCTCTACTGCAACTGTCGCCACAGCTGTATTAGAGCTTTCAGCAGTTACCGTTCCGTCATAATCCCGCACAGCATCTTCATCCGTTACACTCACGCTCCCAACCAAAGCCGTACCATACACAGTAGTGTAGCTTGCAAACGATGGAACTATGGTGATGTCGCCTTTGTCCAAGACTTCCTCTTCACAGCTAAGAGTGAATGTCGTTTCTACAGCTTCATATTTGTCATTGTCGGCATCAGCAGGAGTTGCCGTAATAGTAAACTCTTGTGTGCCATAATCTGTAGCATAAAGCCTGCCACCTGAGTAATACAAATCGCCAGAAGTTGGTGTTACAGAGAACGACACATCACCTGTAGCATCTTCATCCTTCGTGAAATAATCCGATGGGTCAAAACTAATACTCTCTCCAATCTCAACACTTTGGTCAGCAATAGATGAAAACGAACCTATAGGTGACTTGGTAGCGGATACGGTATAGGTCAGTTGGATGGTTTTGATTTGCAGCTGCGTATTGGTAGTATTTGCATTTTGTATCTTGAGTGATGATGTTGCAGCAATTCCAGAGATAGTATATGTCTTTTTCCAAGCTTCTTTTGACTGAGCTCCACCACCGTCCACATAATAATTCATTAATGGAGATGTGTCAGAAGTTATCACAGCTCTTGTTATTGTTACACCTTCTGCTGGGACTAGAGTAATAGAGGCACCATTTCCTGTATCAGAATAATACAAGCGCAGATTCTTATTGTTCTCATTGTATTGAGGAACACCGCTTGAACTATTCTTAGCACAACTAAATGACACTATGCCTTCAATAGAGCCTTTGTTGCTTGTGAAGTTGGTAAAGTTTCCCTCTGTTGCTGTTCCCCAACCAATTGTATAAGTGTCAGCAAAAGAACTACCCCCCCCAGCTATGAGAAGCAGGAGAAGGAGGAATAGTTTGTGTTTTAGATGGTATAAGCTTGAAGATGCCATGTTACTTCAGATACTGTGCCAAGGGGCTGTTGTTGCGACGCAAGCCCTCGGCTATGCACCGTGCGTTGAGCTGTGCACCCAGGAGGGAGGTGTGGGTATGATCATGGTTGTAGTAGGCCGCAGCTGCATCCTTACCCATAGCATCGAGTGCGTCGGCACTGATGTTGTGCAGGTCGAGCAGTTCAACGTTTTCACAATCTGCCACCTCACGATACCACAGCCCATAGCTGTCGTTGCGACGCTCTATGTGCTGACCATCGGGCCATTCATTGCGTGGTGTGAGGCTCACTATAATCGGGGTAGCTCCCTTCTGGCGGCAGTCGTCAATCATCTTACGCAGATACCACCCGAAGGAATAGACCACCTCATTGTAGTGTTCATCCTGAAGCTCAACACGACTCACACATGAGGTGTCGGCTGTACCAGGGATAACACCACGATGCTTGCCACGGTGCAACTCACCGATGTCATTGTGTCCGAACTGTATCAGCACATAGTCGCCGGGCTGGAGATCGTTATAGACCTTGTCCCAGCGGCCTTCACGCAGATAGGTGCGAGTGCTGCGACCTGCCTGAGCGCAGTTGATCCACGTTATCTTGTCGGGATTGAAGATTGAAGCCGCCTGTGAACCCCAGCCCCACATTCCGGTGCTGTCGCGGTCGGCATTCTTAACGGTGCTGTCGCCTGTGATAAAAACCACAGGCTTGCCCTTTTCGCGCTTCACGCCCGTCGTTGGCAATGCCAAATTCTGCATCATGGCCTGTAAAGGCTTCAATTCAGGGTGGCCGCAGGCCATCAAGCCCTCAGCTGCACTCCGGGCATTCAACTCTGCGCCGAATTTGCTTGTGTGTATATTGTCGAGATAGAAATGGTAGTTCAGCTTCCACGGCGACATCACATCGTATTTCGCAGCTGAAATCTCATTGAGATCAATGAACGGCACATCCATCTCTTCGGCTACTTCACGTACCCAGCCACCAAAAGTATCAGCCACTCTGACTGGCTCCCAGCCAGAGGTCTCCCCTCCATTAGGTGAGGGGTTAGAGGTTGGTCTTTTTCTCGGTGTAAGGCTCATCAGGATAGGATGCGCCCCCAAGGCACGTGTCTCCTTCACAAAGCGGCGCATATACTCGCCATAGCTATAGACCGTCTCCTGCTCACCCGCATGAGGTCCTTCCTTCAGAGTCACCACCAGTGAGTCGGTAGCCGAGATGCCACGTATGGTAGCGCGACAGCGGCCACTGTCAAATGGACCGTTGTCATTGTGACCCAGTTCTATGATGACATAGTCGCCCGGACGAATGCCTTTCTTCACATCAGGCCACAGATAGCGATAGAAGGTGCGGCTGCTAGTGCCACCGAGAGCTTGGTTCTCTACCGTTATCTGGTTCTCATCAAAATAATTGTGAGCGAAGAATCCCCATCCCCACTGTCCGTTGTCGCCATTGCCCTTGGTGCCAGTACGCATTGTGCTGTTGCCCACTAGGAACAACACTGGATTGTCACCCTTGCGGCTGCTTCCAGCCTCTGGCCGAGCTGTGTTTGCGAGTTCAAGACTGTCCAGTGTCAAGTCAACAACGTGGTTCACATCAGCCATAGGTTGAAAGTCATCCGTCTGTGCCATGACTGCATACGAGCAAGTCATAAACAATAGCGGCATGAGTATTCTGTTGTGCATATCTTTTGTATCGTTATATAATTTGCGGCGCAAAATTACAACTTTTTCATAGCACCTTCCACTTGTACCGCGTAAAATATCAACACCACGCACTAACTTTTGCTCACAGTGATTAGAATATGTTATTACGTGACGGTTTCTTATTATCAAGTTTTAGGTTTGAAAAGTTGGCAGAGCTGCTGAAAGGCAGTACCTTTGCGGCTGCAAATACAAACCAAAACTGATAAACAATATGTTGAAACTTGATTTGACAAAGGCTGCCGCAGTGGTTAGTGCTGCTGAGGTGGCTGCTTATGAGAGCCGCATAGCTGCCGCACAGAAGGCTCTGGAAGAGGGTACTTGTGCTGGCAACGACTTCCTTGGATGGCTGCACCTGCCTTCAAGCATCACTCCCGAGTTCATTGCTGAGATAAAAGCTACCGCAGAGGTGCTGCGCAAGGAGTGCGACGCTGTTGTAGTTGCCGGTATCGGAGGCTCTTACCTTGGAGCCAAGGCTGTGATAGAGGCTTTGCAGAACAGCTTCCAGTGGCTCGTGAACGATGGCAAGAACCCCACTATCCTGTTCGCAGGCAACAACATCGGTGAGGACTACCTGTTTGAGCTGACACAGTACCTGAGCGACAAGCGCTTCGGTGTCATCAACATATCCAAGAGCGGCACCACCACCGAGACCGCCCTGGCCTTCCGTCTGCTGAAGAAGCAGTGCGAACAGCAGCGTGGCAAGGATGTGGCTCGCAAGGTCATCGTGGCCATCACCGATGCCAAGCGCGGTGCAGCCCGTACATGTGCCGACAAGGAAGGCTACAAGAGCTTCATCATCCCCGACAATGTCGGTGGACGTTTCTCCGTACTGACTCCCGTTGGCTTGCTGCCCATAGCTGTCGCAGGCTTCGACATCGCACAGCTCGTGAAGGGCGCACAGGACATGGAGCAGGCTACAGCCGCCACCGTTCCCTTTGCTGAGAACCCCGCTGCACAGTATGCTGCAGCCCGCTATGCACTCTACACCGCAGGCAAGAAAATTGAGATACTGGTCAACTACCAGCCTAAGCTCCACTATATCTCCGAGTGGTGGAAGCAGCTGTTCGGTGAGAGCGAAGGCAAGGACGGCAAGGGCATCTACCCCGCAAGCGTAGATTTCACCACCGACCTGCACTCCATGGGACAGTGGATACAGCAGGGTGAGCGCACCATCTTCGAGACCGTCATCAGCGTAGAGCAGCCTGAACATGAGCTGCTGTTCCCAAGCGACGAGGAGAACCTCGATGGCCTGAACTTCCTTGCAGGCAAGCGCGTTGACGAGGTGAACAAGATGGCAGAGCTGGGTACACAGATTGCCCATGTTGATGGTGGTGTACCCAACCTTCGCATCAGCATCTCACGTCTCGACGCCTACCACCTCGGACAGCTCATCTACTTCTTCGAGCGTGCCTGCGGCCTGCACTGCCAGCTACTGGATGTCAACGCCTTCAACCAGCCTGGTGTTGAGGCTTACAAGAAGAACATGTTCGCTCTCCTCGGTAAGCCTGGCTACGAGAAAGAGACTGAGGAAATCCGCAAGAGACTAGGATAAGAAGTAGGTTTACCGACCAAATACATTATTCCTCTCCCAGCCCTCCGGTGAGGGCTGGGAGATTATCTTTTTATGCTGAAAGCAGTTTTATTTGATATGGACGGTGTGCTGTTCGACAGCATGCCCGGACATGCTGTAGCGTGGGTAAAAGCCATGCAGCAGTATGGATTAGAGATGCGACCAGAGGAAGTATATGAGAATGAAGGGCGCACTGGCGCATCCACAATCAACATTATCACCCAACGCACACGGAATCGTGCTGCCACAGAGGAGGAGGTATGGCAGATATACGCTGCCAAGTGCATCTATTTCAACGAGTATCTAGCAGAGCATGGAGATGCGCCTGCCATGCCAGGAGCAGCCGAGGTGCTGGCAGCTGTGAAACGTCGCGGACTCCGGCCTGTGCTGGTGACAGGCTCCGCACAGGAGTCACTGCTCACACGTCTGAACAAGTCCTACCCCGGTGTGTTTGAACCTCAGTTCATGGTTACTGCCAACGATGTGCGTTACGGCAAGCCTGACCCAGAGCCATACCTGATGGGACTGCAGAAAGCAGGTGTACAGGCAGATGAGGCCATTGTCATAGAGAACGCCCCTCTAGGGGTGAGAGCCGCCCGTGCCGCTGGCATCTTCACCATCGCGGTCAACACAGGCCCACTCCCCCCAAGGGTACTCATTGAAGCAGGAGCCAACGCCGTACTACCCTCCATGTCCGACCTTGCTCAACTCATAGCCCTGCTCACCACATGCTAATCGCCATTTCACTTCGCCACCCTCTTCTTGCCATTTTCTATATACACCCCTTTGGCTAGAGGAGCTGAGAGGCGGCGACCTGAAAGGTCATAATACTGGTTGTTGAACGACTTACTATATACTACAGGAAAAGAAACATTGTCCTGATTATCGTTGGTCAGCATACGGTTCAACTCTTCAACAGGATTGTTCTCTCCTGTATATATTGTATCACCATTGACTGTGCATTCTATAAGTTGCTCTATAATCCCCTCTTGGGAACTTCCACTTGTCAATGGAGAGAGTATGCTTCCGACGCCCTCTATCCACCAGCCTGCTGACAAACAATTGCTATCACCCCAATATGCCCTAATGAGGCTACAATGACGTTCCACGCCGTCAACGCAAACAACTCGCTCCTTCTCTTTAACAACATCTATTGGTCTAATCCCAGAGACAGGCATATATACCGTGGTTTCTTCTCCAACGTTGAGGCTGAAATCATAAAGAAGGAACGATTCATCTGCGCCGTCTGGTATAAAATACACTTTTTGTTCAGCCTCCCATAGGGACATCTTGTAATCTGTTTTAATAAGTAGGTGTTCAAATTTATTTTACTATATCCAGCATTTTAGGTGCCTTCATGTCTTTGTTCGCTCTTTGACGCATCTTTTCCTTTTATCCCCAGTCACACCTTTCAGGCCTCCGTCGCACTGAAGCAGTACTCCCCAAACCTTTCGACACGAAATGACATTTAGTCATTTCTCGGAGGTCGAGGTTTGCCCGCTCTGCTCCTTCGGAGAAAAGAAAAAATCTGCATCCAAATAGCTGAACAAATACATAAAACTAATTGTGAGCACCTACTTACAGAAATGGCAGCATTACCAGCCATCTTCAACAATCCCTCATGTTGCGATGATGATGGTGATGTCTGCCTTCCTTTGTAATCCACTAATTGTGACAAACAATTATCATCGCCAATCATCATATATGCATTTTAGAATGCATATTCTGTGAAAATATCTGACAAAGCTAAGGCTAACCACCATCTATGTACGTTGATGCCACAGCTGAAAGCCTTCTTCAAATCAACAAGTTTCACACCACGGCGGCAATATGGCAATATCTCGGCAGCCGCGTGGCAACATCTCAGCAGACATCTATCAATATCTCGGCAGGTTTCAATCAACACCTCGGCAGGTTTCAGTTGCTTCCTCAGCAGAAAAGTATCGATTTCACCGCACAAACCATTTGCTTTGCCACCACGTTTCGCATGTGATAGCATACCAAAAAAGCTCCATGCCATGCAGCATGGAGCTTAAACTATGGGCGACAATAGACTATTGTACTATATATGCAGCCGAGAACATTTCGTGAAAGCACAAGCCACAGCGGCAGCAGCTGTAAGATTCCACGAATAATCATTCAAGTAACAATGCATAAAAGAGTCCATTCTTGCCATATCGTCTAGTCGTTTATTGCAATGCAAAGTTACATCAAACCTTTCTGATTTGCAATAGGCATACGCTTTATTCCCAAACTCAACGCTCCACATCGTCCATCAGGCTAACAGTCAAAGCATTGTCAATTAAGCAGATGGACAAATAAGCAGTTAACAACAGCAACCGTTTTTTGTAGGTGTGAGTCACAATGTGGTAATCGAGTAGGAGGAAAACGAAGTAGTTTTCTTCCTACTTTCGTTTTCCGACCTCTCACACCACCGTACATGCGGTTCCGCATACGGCGGTTCCTAACACGGATGCAACTTCACATAATAATCTACAAGGCACGGGTAGC
>JAFZQR010000102.1 GCA_017620295.1 Bacteroidaceae bacterium | reverse complement strand
TGTGAGCGTCAATGTTGCATGAAGAGATTTAGGTGGCTATAGTGGCGGGGTTCCACCTCTTCCCATCCCGAACAGAGAAGTTAAGCCCGCCCGCGCCGATGGTACTGCGCAAGTGGGAGAGTAGGTAGCCGCCCCTTTTTACCGAGCGTGTCCTTCGTGGAGTCAAATCCACTGAGGACACGCTCTTTTTTTGTTGCCTGAACGCAGGCGGATTGCCTGCAATGATTCCTGATCCAGCTATATTCATTGTCCATTGTTCATTGTCCATTCTGCACTATTCCTTCTTAAGTAGGTGTTCAAAATTATTTTACTATATCCAACATTGTAGGTGCTTTCATGTCTTTGTTCGCTCTTTGGCGCATCTTTTCCTTTTATCCTCAGTCACAGAGTCCGCTCTGCTCCCTCGGAGAAAAGAAAAATCTGCATCCAAATAGCTGAACAAATACATAAAACTAATTGTGAATACCTACTTATTTTATGTTCTTGATTTTTAGCGGACAGCAATAATAAAGTATGAAAGCAGTACCATGCATATCAGGCATGAGCCATACTTCAGCCTGCTGTTCGAGTAAGCTTAGAAGCTGCTTAGAAGCTGCTTAGAAGCAGCCTAGAAGCAGGCAAGAAGCAGCTTAGAGTATTGCTACAGTATGTCTGTAGTGTATCGGAGGGGCTCGTTTGTTATTCCGGGAGGCTGTGCTATGACCCATGTGAAAATGCCGCGCTTCATATAACAGCGCCGAATCTATGATATTTTTATACTTTCGGCATTATTTCAATTTTCATTTGAATTATTATTCGTACCTTTGCACCATCAAAAGGAATGAACACATATGGCAGAAAATCGTATAATTGGTAGGGACTATGAGCAACATATCTTGCAGAATATCTGCGAGGAAGAGGAAGCGCGTCTGGTTGCCGTCTATGGTCGCCGTCGTGTGGGAAAGACTTACTTGGTGAAGTACTTCTTCAACGAGAAGTTTGACTTTTTCTTCACGGGAAGTTTTGAGACCCCTATGAAGACGCAGTTGTCGCTTTTCAAAACGGCACTTGAGCAGTACAGCGGCCATTCCTGCCCGTCAATTAAGAGTTGGTTCGATGCTTTTACCCAGTTGAAAGAATACCTGCAAGGGGTGAGAAAAAAGCGTATCGTCGTGTTCCTTGATGAGCTGCCCTGGATGGACACTCCCCGGTCGAACTTTCTGGCAGCGTTCACCTATTTCTGGAACTCCTGGGGTTCAACTTGCGACGGGTTGAAACTGATTGTCTGCGGTTCAGCCACATCATGGATGCTCGACAAGATTATTGGCGACAAAGGTGGGCTCTATGGACGCTCGTCCCGCTCCATATATATTGCACCGTTTAATTTGTCGGAAGTAGAACGCTTCTTGAGGTCACGCAAAGGTATCGTTTGGAATCGCTATCAGATACTTGAACTCTACATGATACTTGGAGGCATACCCTACTATCTGGATATGCTGGAGAAAGGGCTACCTTTCTCCCGGAACATCGACAATCTGTTTTTCCGGCAAGGGGCACCGCTAAGGACAGAATATGATTTTCTGTTCCGCTCGCTGTTCAAATCTGCCACCACCTACCGTCAGGTGGTAGAGGTGCTGGCTACAAAGAACAAGGGTCTAAGCCTCAAGGAAATAAAGGAAGAGGTCGGCACAGGAGACAGTGGAGGGCTGTCGGAGGTGCTTGACAACCTCTGCAAATGCGATTTCATACACAAATACTCTGCATACGGGAAGAAGGAGAAAGGTAGCATTTTCCAACTTGCAGATCTCTTCTCGCTCTATTTCCTGAAATTTATCGGAAAGAAGACAGGACAGGACGAACATTACTGGTCGAATATCAAAGAGTCGGCACGAAACGCATGGGCGGGATATGCTTTTGAACAAGTCTGTCTGCATCATATCGGTCAGATTCGTCAGGCACTTGGCATCCATGGAGTGCTGACCAACGTGTGCTCATGGTCACAGCCCAAACAAACTGACAACGATGGCACAGAGTGGCCGGGAGTACAAATAGACCTTCTGTTGTGTCGTGGCGACCATGTCATCGATGTGTGCGAGATGAAGTACTGCCAGTCGGAGTTCGTGGTCAGTGGCGAGTATGCTGAGAAACTCCGTCGAAGGAACAACACCTTCGCCCATTTCACCAAGTCGAAGGATGCCCAGCACACCGTCTTGGTCACAACCTACGGATTAAGTCCCAACATCCATTCTGGCTGCATATACTCCACTGTGACGATGGACGAACTATTTGCAGAATCTGTAACGGTTTAACAAAAAAGCGAATGAAAATGAAATACAAGTTTGGAGCCTCTGTACATCAGCGAACTGCCATGCGCAAGTGGGAGAGTAGGTAGCCGCCCCTTTTAATTGAGCGTGTCCTTCGTGGAGTCACATCCACTGAGGACACGCTCTTTTTTTGTTGCCTGTATCAGGTGGTTCACCTGCTATGATTCACCTAATTTGAACGTTCCGTTGGAAGCCTATTCCTGTTTTAAAGAAAGAAATTGCAAATGTGCAACAAGAGATGGATGAGATTCTTGCCGACCAAATTGACATCAATGAAAGTACTCGTGCACAAATCGATGCTCTTAGTTCAGCTCTTGCAGAGCTACAAGCTTCAAGGTCGCAAAATGCGTTCTTTAAACCACGGAGACCTATAGGCTTTATATAACCAAAAAAGGATGATGAGTGAGTCATCTCTGGATGTTTCGTCATCTTGCTTACATTTGTGATTCTTCAATGATTTTGATATCATTCTCAGTTATGCCATAGAGGTGATAGACAATATGGTCAATTTCAGATTACTGTAACTTGATGTCAGTCACCTGTCCACTGGCATCTGTTTTGTTTCTTTCCTTTTCTTACTCATATTAAACGTTGTTTTTAGAGTATAACCAATGATGGTATTAGGATCAACTATTTCTTCTGCTTCGTCAGCTCATTGAAATCCGGTTTTAATCTCTCTCCAAGAATTCCAAAACATTGACTATGGCTTCGCCTACGTAGAGGTGGTTGGAGCCAAACTAATATCTTATGGTGTTAATCTTGGACTTGTCTATATCCCTGATTTTATAGCGCGTCCTAGTGTCATCACCATTAATATTTTCATAAGATACAGGGTATCTGAACTCTAATCCTTCTTCCCATGTATAGCCGTTTAGGGAATTTGGATTGTAGCATTTGCTACCAATGATGCACTCTAACTCACAGATTAATTCTGTTGTTGCCTTTGTAAGTTTCATGATATGTCAGTTTATGGGAATAATGTTTATAGACTATGCCGATGACTCCGTATGAATGAGACAAAGTATTAGTTAGAAACCATCCTCAAAAGAATTGCTGCTACTATCTTTGTATTTCTGATATAGTTTCTTTCCTATCTTGTCTTTTCTTCATTCCTTTTCATGGAACTTTGGAGATGTGTTCAAACGTAGTTTCTTTACTCCCTTGGAGAGGTTTTCTACTTGTTCTATTGAGATAGGGAATTTTGCTTCTGTCACATAATAATTGATTGCAACAGCAGTATTTCCAATCATAACAGCCCCTTCTGACTTGCTTGTAGATCCCAGCATATAGCCATCTAATGATATGACATTATCATCCATGAGACGCAGGAGTAACTTCGGAGTGTCAGACATCCTAAACTTCTCCGATGTTAATGTCAGAGTCAAGAAAATAGAATCATTATCCGTTGATAAATTGATTTTTACATTATGGTCTACTAAGAAATTGCCGCCATAACTAACCTGAGCCTTGCTAAATAAGCAGGAAAAGGCAATATACAAAAGCAATAAGAATCTCTTCATTTTGTCATTCTTTGTAATTATTCTCCCATTCCTCAATAAACTGCAAATATTGGTTTAGGGCTGCCGACATGGAATGGTGTTTACGGTCATTTTCGGCAACATAGTCAGGCGAAGCATTCAGCATGTCGATGCAGAGACGAACATCTTCTGAAGAAGTGTAGCTAAACACAGAGTCTGCATGTTCGTCAACTTTCTTGTTAACCCATTCCCGAACAGCATTATCCAGAGTACTGGTATAGCTGGTGGCTGTGTTTGCGGACTTCTGTCTGGCCAAGAATGAACGGAACTTTTCCTTGATAGGATAGTTCCAATGTGAAGCATCCTCGTTGACAACTGGCGATTTCTCTGGTTTATCAGAAGGCTTCTTATAATCTTCAGGTTCTTCGTCCCAAATGACCTTGATGCCAAGTTTTGGCATATATTCACCAAGTGCCAACAGATCTTTCTCCTTTTGATCGTTGCTCAACTGTGTCATTACATAAAAACCATCGATCGGAGTTTGAGGAGACTTTCCATCAGAATCTCGTACAGTTTCAGAACGCTCCACAATACAGATATCCTGACCATTTACGCGATGCCAAGCTGTATGCTTACTGCGATTATTGCAAATTGTTTCTAAACCGATTTTCTTCAATGCCTGAATCCACGTATTCACAGCCTTCTTCTCATGATAAACTGTCCCGTCTCGGAATGACACAGAAAAACCGATTGATTTGGATTTTGTATATCGTTGTTCTGGTGTAACGGCTGAATCGTCATCTGCCGTTTCTGGTTCAGCAGCAACATCGACACTTGATGCCCCTGCATCCATCACCATTCTTTGTTCTCTCTGAAAAGCTGTCTGAGATAAGGATGATAACTGTATGCAGTTTCTGGTAATCGAAACACTTAGACAACCATTAGGATCATAGCTGCCACTAAACATCAATGGACTCTTCACTTTTAAGAGACTGTCTTTAGCTGCTCTATCAGCTCTGGGAGCAATTCCTCCTTTAACAATTTATCTTCCAAAAGTTCCCATTGTGCATCAATCGGTTCACCTTTCTCTAAAAGAGAGGCTTTGTGGGTATAAAAATCAGTTAGCTTACTCATATTTTAGTTTTTTATTTGGCATTATATCAAAAAACTTGTTCATTTGTTTGTTTAATCAAGAAAAAGTTGTACCTTTGCAGCAACAAGCTTACCCCGCTTCCCGTAGAACAGCGCGCTTAGGGTAAGCCTTTTTTCTTATAAGACGATGAGCAGAACACCGTACACCAAGCAGATTCAGACGTTTGCCAACCAGATTAGCATCTTGAAGCAGCGTGGTTTGTTGATTTCCAATGTGGCATGAAGAGATTTAGGTGGCTATAGTGGCGGGGTTCCACCTCTTCCCATCCCGAACAGAGAAGTTAAGCCCGCCCGCGCCGATGGTACTGCGCAAGTGGGAGAGTAGGTAGCCGCCCCTTTTCATTGAGCGTGTCCTTCGTGGAGTCACATCCACTGAGGACACGCTCTTTTTTTTGGTTCCTGGATAGAAGTTTCTAGGAGATCCTAGGTATTCCTGGGATATTCTAGGACATCCTAGGCTTTCCTAGGCATTGAAGATGATAAGACACTTCAGGGACAAGCCAGATGATACGGCGTATCAAATGACCTGTCCCTGCGATTCCTGCGATTCTTGAACAGCGAAGTCATAGAAGAATGTCTCTTCAGAGTTGTTCTTATAGCCAAGAGACAATCCGCCGTTTTGCTCATAGTTGGGAGGATACTTCGCATTAAATGGATTTCCTGCCAAATCGTCCTTGATATAATCGTATGGTTCCATATCACAATAAACTATCTCATCTTTACTGTCGGACAAAAGTATTTCAGTATTGGGCCATACTTTTTCATCTCATGATTACTCATTGAACGTGCATCGTCGCTGAGCCGAGTAAATGTGCCATCTTTATTCTGTTTCCATACCTGTACATGGACAGTGCCTCTGTCAAATTTCCTTCCATTAGAGTTACTCCAGCTGGCTGGAGGCGATATCTGTATTGCGTAACATCATTGCCCATCACTCCCGTCTTTGTGACGAGTGGCGCAAAGAGCCAATCTGGAAGTAGAGCAGAGCAGGTGAAAGGAAAAAAGCAACAATCGAGAAAAGATGTTGCGCGCAACCAATATTTTTCTGCAAAAACGTTGGCGACGCGCAACAATTTATAAATCTTTTCGGGGATATACGTTGGAAACGCAGATTAAATGGGCTGAATACACGTGTTTCAACGTATCAAAAAATCAATCATTTAATTGCTCTATACTCTCTTTTAAATGATTGACCATTCATATTTCCATCTATTGTGAGTTTGGCATCATCAGAGTACATATTTTCTAAAAGAATTGTGCCTGTAAAAAAGGTTTGCCTACTTAGATTAGTTTTATAGCCATACCATTCGTCCGTCCAAAAATAATCGTCTCCGATAGTCGCCTCAAGTAGCATAGATGTGTTAGTTACAAAAGAAGCCTTTGAAACTTCAATACATCTTTCAACTTGAACAGTATAATAGGTTCCACCATAAGATCTATATTCTCCATCTTCATAAAATTCTGAAGGATCCTTGATTTTGGGGAATGCAGTATCCTTCTCCCAGCCATTTAATCCCCATATTAATTCATGCATATAAACACCTGTACCACTTGTGTAATGAGTGTTTGGGGATATCCTAATGTTACTATTACCCGACCATTGCTTACGGGATATGAGTTCCCCGGCATAACCTATATCATATCTATGCCATGACACAGTGGATCCTGAGCCAAGGTTTATGCCAGCCCATGAATTTTGCGACAAAAGTGATACCGAATATTGTTTTGAACCAACAGTTGTTGTAAGCAGCTTCGTTTTATCATCATATGTCCATTCTCCATACTCTCTCGAGATTTCATACCCATTATGATCAATAAAACAACAAGTTCCATCGGGATAGAAAACCCAGCCTTCATCCCAACAGCCTACTAACTTTTTTGCATCTTCAGAAAGATGTGACAGAGGATCATTACCTTCATTATTATCCTCAGAATCATCTGAACTACATGCTCCCATAGTGAAAAAAATAGGAAGGAGTAACAAATAAAAGAGTTTTTTCATTTTGTGAAATTTAAAAGGCGGAACTATTCTTTGCTTATTTGAAGCTTGGTTACCGCCAAGTGACCATGATATCAACAAGCACGAATTGTCCACGCCTTCCAGCGTGAACTTTCTGTCTGCTTGTTCTTGATATCGAATGTTTGGCGGTATTCAGCTTCAAAGAACAAGAGCGAAAGCTCTATATTAAGAAATCATTCCATAGTTAAACGTAAATGATTTTGAATGTTTCGATTAGTCTGTGACCCTGCGTGCTCTCAGCCGCTTTGTGGTCAATAGGAAATATGATTTAAGTCATGGGCAGAAGAGGTTTTTATACGTCCTTATGGATTCTTCATGATTCTTGTCTGCATGAACTCATCGAGAGTGCATCCATCTCATCATCCACCAGCTTGGCGTAGAAGGCCGCAAGCTGTTGACGCAGCTGTTCCAAACCCAGTGCTGTTTTGATGTGCGACACGAGGTTAAACACATGGATTTGTGCCGGAGTAAAGGTGATTGCTTCCATATGGTTTGCTCATTATTCCTTGTTTTCCGCTGCAAAGTTAGGAAAATACTTTGGGAATAGTCAAGGAAAAGAAGGAAAAAGAATGGAATCCACGTAAAAGTGATAACGTGTTGCGAGAATGGTGGCGTGACATTCTACTTTGACCCCTCGCGAAAAAGGGTGGTTTTTGCAATGTACAGTAGTTGGCCACAAAGATATGAAATATGTGAAAACCCGAAAAATGAAAAGCGAAAAACCTAAAGAGAATTTATGATTTTCGAGCAATCTATACCTGCTCAAAGAACTCGACTATCTAGGAATATAATGTATTACCCTATTGCAAATAAATCTGGTTCGGTGTAACTTTGCACTACAGTAAATGACAAAAAAATCGATAAGAATGAATACTAATATGCAAAATGTGATGAATTATTATGCGTGGGTGCGGAATGCATTTGACTCTGTGGCTTGTGCTTTCACGTGCGGTTTACGGCTGCATATATAGTTGTTTATTCTTTGCTGATTACGATTATAGCTTCATGCTGTGTTGGCATGGGGCTTTTTTTGTGTGATGACGTGTACATTACTTGCTGAGATGTGATGGCATATCTGCTGAGGTTTTGGCAATTATCTGCGGAGATATGGACCATTATCTGCGGAGGTTTTGGTCGTTGCCTGCCGAGCCTTTGTATTCTTGCTGACGTGAGCCAGTTTCTGCCATGCAATCAACAGCAATTGAAGACTTGTAATCGCCTATTTGTCTTATATCTTCGCAAAATATGTAATTGGTAATGTATATATATTAGGTGTGAAGCAAATTTTTTTGTGTCCGCTGAATTAAGAAAAGTTAATTGTTTTAATTTTTATTGCCTTTAAGCAACAAACCCTCTATCTTCGCTTTTGTAAACCAGTAGCTATATGCAGTTATGTATAATAGAGAATACACACCCGAAAGAATATCGGAGCTGAAAGAGAATGAGATTTTCGTATTCGGTAGCAATCTTGCCGGCTCACACGGAGGCGGTGCAGCCCTCCTAGCCTATAATCGCTTTGGCGCTATTTGGGGACAAGGTGTTGGTTTGCAGGGACAGAGCTATGGTATTCCTACGATGCATGGCGGGGTGGAAAGCATCAGGCCTTACGTTGATGAGTTTATCCGCTTTGCCAAAGAGCATCCGGAACTGAAGTTCCTGGTGACGAAGATTGGATGCGGCATTGCTGGGTTCAGGGTTGAGGAGATAGCACCACTATTCGAAGATGCTTTGGATGTGGTAAATATCATTTTACCTCAAGAATTCGTCAACTAGTTGAACTTTTGGTTAAGTAGGTAAACTATATCTTTCATTTCCTCAGTAATTCTGCATCCTGAAGCTGTCTGCCAAGAGCGTCGTCAGCAGCAAGCAGGGTAATGTCCTTTTCCAGATTCAGCGCAAAGAGTACTCGCGCATATATTCCCATGGAGACCGTTGGGTCACCATGTTCTACTTTAGAAACAGCCAGCATGGTTGCTTTTGATACATTGGGTCAATGAATAATGAGTTTTCGCGGTTGAGAAACTAGATGATGTGATGAAACGTGTTGAGGAGTGTTAGTTAGAAGTTGGGAGTGTAATTAATTGTATCAGTTACACTTATTAAAGCCTTATTTCTTGCTTTTTTATCAAGTTTTTCTGACAAATCAATTGGCTTCATTGTAATTCCTATATATTTGCAAACGGTATATAGTATATAATATTTAACTTATAATCGCATGAAACAACGCTTACATGTAGTAGCACTGCTACTAATGGCAACCACCGCCACATGGGCTCAGTCGTGGACGGCGCCTTCCGACCCCGCCTCTTCAGGAGCAGTAGTGGAGGATGGTGGAACCTATTACATTAAGAATGTGGGATGTGGTCAGTTCATTACTGGAGCTAATGCCTGGGCCACGCAGATTTCTGTATCAACAGATTTCACCCCCTATTTGAGTGTAGTTGCCGAAGCCTACACTGTTCAGAATGACGGAGTGGAGGTTAGCGGTTACCGGTTGAAGATGAACGGTACGTTCTATTTCACTGGAGATCATAATCGAGTGGATTACCCAATCAGTAGCAAATACCTGTTTCGCGACAGCGAAGCCAATGGCTTTGTAGATTTGGGTGGTCAATCACGTAATGCAGTATGGATTCTTACCAGGGTAAACGGTAATAATTATCGCATTCAGAGTACGACCGAAAACGGATTGTTCCCTAATGCAGCGACCCAGTATGCATACGCCAGTATAGCGGGGCAAGCTGTTGAATTCAATCGTACAGAGAGCTCCTTGGGTAATGAGAGCCTAGCTTTTCTGGAATGGCAGTTCATACCAACCAGTATTTCTCAGGCTGACATAACTCTGTACGGAGCCCGCAAGAGTCTTTATGAGGCACTGGTAGAGGCATACGACATGGAGGCGGACTACTCTGAAGCCAGTGCTGTATATGAGAACAGCACTAATTCAGATGAGATTGCAGCAGCTGCAACTCTGCTCAATGCCCGCAATTCCCTATACCGTATTATAAAGGAAGCACGGATTTACGGAGTGGATTATGCCGATGCTCAGGAAATATATGAGAACAGTAGCGTCGTCGCAACTATAAATTCCGCCGCACAGGACCTGTCCATGCCCGTGAATTTTGCCAAGATGCTGGCACAGATACCGGATTCCAGTCCAGAGAACCCGCTTGACATCACAGATGCTGTCATGGTTAATGCCAATTTCAATGACGGCAACATTAATGGTTGGGAGGTGACACAAACCATGGGACAGAACCTAGGTTATCAAGGTGCCAGCTACTCTAATGGCAATATCATAATCAGCCGGTTCATTGAAGCTTGGTTTCCTACAAGCACCGGCCCGCTGAAAGACGGTATTATTGCCCAAACCATCACAGGGCTTCCTAGTGGACACTATAAATTGGAATGTGATGGTATAGCTGTTTGGCAGAATGATGAATACCTTGAGGTTACTGGCGTATATCTTTTCTATGACAATGGGACAATCGTATATAAGAGTCCATCCAGTCTGAATACAGGCAACGGAAAGCCGGAACATCTCACTTTTGAATTTGACTATGACGGCACGGCCCAGATGAAGATAGGACTTATGACATCCAGCACCAACGCCAACTGGCTGGCAGCAGACAATTTCAAGCTATACGCTATAGGTCCGATGCTGGTTCCACCTTCATTCACGGCTTTGCAGAATGCTCTGCCGGCATACGAGGCAATGGATTTGAATCAGATAGCCTACACTGGAGACATCAGTCGCTTGACAGCTGCCATCAGTGCTGCCCGCACTTTGGTGGATGCCGGAGCTGACAATACAAAAAACGATACCTACACAGCAGCCTCTCAGGAACTGGAACAGGCCGTGGCTGCATTCCGCGCTTCTGTGGAGGCATACGAGAAACTCAACGCCTTCATGAATGAGGTGAGGCTCTCTTCATATCCTGATGAAGCCTATGAGCTTGTGAATGCTCAGCTGGCTATTTATCAGGCAGGATATGAAAACCGCACCTATACTGTAGCTCAAATAGATAATATTACCAAGGACTTTGAGGGCGCACTCATACGTGCCGCCTTGGATGCCCGTGAGGACGAACTTATTCAGACCGACCTGACTGATTATCTCAGTGACATGTCGTTTGATTATACTACAGATCAGGTCCATTATCCAAACACGCCAGCTGTTTGGCAGAACGAGACTGGTACAACCAACTTCCTCACAGCCTATGAGACGGCAGAGGTATGGAACCAGACGTCATTCAATATCTATCGCGAGATTGGCAATATGCCTGCTGGCGAGTATATCCTAACAGTCCAGGCCTTATTCCGTGAGTCAGAGAATCAAAGCAACTATTCCAACTACATCTCAGATAATATTTCAGGTGTAGCTGAATTCTATGCTGGCAGCGTGTCTGCACCAATCACAAATATGGGTGCAATTGCAAAAGAGTGGATGTACGAAGATGGTTGGGTCAATGTTGGCACAAATGCTAATGGCAATGAAGTTTACGTTCCCAATAGCCAGTATCAGGTCAATAACCTTTTTAATGGAGAGTTTGATTCCGATGATATTGCAGCCACGCGAATCAGCTTGAAAGTCGTGGTTAACGAGGGCGAGACGCTCCGTTTCGGTATCCGGGCTTCTGACCTGATGAGTAATGCATGGGTTGTATGGAAGGATTTCCGACTCTATTCTAAGGGAACCGACACCCCGGAGCTACTCACCCTGATCAACGCCATCAAGTTGGCCGAACAGAAAGGCTATGACGAACAGACTAAGGCTGAACAGACGGCAAAGGAGTCTTATCAGACCACACTGACCGAAGCCCGGCAGATGGCTGCTGCTCGTCAGAGTTCCGATGAAGAATATGCCGCAGAGGTAAAGAAACTGGATTCAGCTGTTCAGACATTGGAAGCTTCCATTGAACTCTACACCGACTTAGCCGACCTGCTGGCTGAAGCTCAGCAGATTTTGGATGCTCTCCAGAACAGCATCTACCCAGCGGCAATCGAAGCTGTCACGGCACTTCAAACCACGATGCAGCAGGCCTACGATGAAGGTACAGCAGATGCTGACCAGATTGAAGAGTGGGGTGGAGCAGCAATGAACCTTGCTCGTCAAAACATGGACTGGGAGACCATACAAAAAGGCACAGACCTTACATTCCTTATAAAGAATGCCAACTTCAACCGCGGACAATATGGCCGCAGTGAAAGCACGGTCTATACAGGTACGGAGAAATCCATTCCGGGTTGGAACGTGGCTAATGGCTCCATAACAGAACTCTCTGGCAGCTTCCACAACATCGAAGCCTATCATCAGGTATTTGACTTCAATCAGACTATCCCCAATGTACCGGCTGGTATCTATGAAATCACAGTCCAGGGATTTGTACGTGTCGATAGTGGCGACAACGACATGGAACTCTATGCCGGAATATCCAGTCGCACATTCAAACAGCAGACCGATGAATACAGCACCGTCTGCCTGTTGAGCGACGGCTCGGTTGACGACGAAGGCAATCCCTCTTCTACAACAGACCACTGGCCATACGACTACCCGCATACAGACCTCACAGATGACGGCTCCACGGTGTATGTGCCACATTCAATGGAGGGTTCCGACATCTATTTCAATACTTTGAACCCTGCAACTGGGCTGCCTTTCTATACCAACATCGTTAAGATCATCCACAAAGGCGGTGACCTCACACTTGGCGTCCGCTGCTCAAATCCATACCTCTGGATTATATGGGACAACTTCCGTCTGGCCTATGCAGGTGGTCTTGCACAGGATGAGCTGATAGAAGAATTGATGTCAACCATCAAATCTCATGAGGTGGCCATCGCAGTCATTCGCCAGGAACTGGATGCTGCCTACACAGCAGGTCAGCAGGTGCTGGGCACAGACCGTGAGACCCAGGAACCCGTCATAGCACAGATGCGGCAGGCTCTGGCCCATGCCGACGAAGCCCTGGAACAAGTAGCCGTCTATAACGAAGCTTTTGAAGCTTACAACGCATGGGACGAGGCCCAAAACTGGGAAGGTTGGGACAACTACTCCCTGTTGGCCCGTAACGGCTCATTCGCTTCGCTCGACGAATTGACAGCCTCCGTCGAAGCTCTCAATGCTCTGGCGCGTCAACAGCTGGGCCAGAACATCAGCGATGCTCAAGCCTTGGCTGAAAGCCCCATGAATGCCCAGTTCAAGCAAACCCTGCTCTCAGCAGCCAACGAAGCCGTTGCCGCATTAAAAGCAACAGAATACACTGAAATTGACGAGGCTCACGCCCTCCTCGAGGAGGCCATGACTATGGCCCAAACATCGGTGGCCGACTATCAGCGCCTGGCATATTATATTACTCAGGCTGAAAGTATTGAACAAACCTATGAGTCCATGCTTGACGATGAAGTCATAGAGTCTTTCAACCAGCTAGTCAGCCAGATGCAACAGGCATATACGGATTGCCTCGTTTCAACCAGCGAAATCAATGCCATGTGGGAGCAACTGCAGCAGGCCATACGTACAAGCCTCACAGACTATTTCCAGCCTTTGGATGCCAAGGCTACAGAACTGCTGACCCACAATCTGAGCGATGACCTTCGCACCTCTCTGCCCGCTGCTCAGACAGCTGCTGCTGAAGTGTTCGACATCAAGGAATACACAGCCGACAACGCATCGACCGTAAAGGCTAGGCTCGATGCCTTGAAACAGGCCGTGGACCAGGCCGAGGCCTACGATAACTGGCAATCCACACTGACCGACGAACTCACCGTAGGCAAGGACCTGACAGCCTTGATAGTCAACCCCAACTTCACCTTTGGTGACCAGGGCTGGATTGTGGATAATATGTTCCAGGAAGGTGGTGCAACCGAAGGATGCGTCATTGGCACCACATACACCAACGGCAATATAACCATCAGCAAGTTTGCTGAGTCATGGCGACCCTCACGACCAGTGGATGATGCCAGCATCTGTCAGGTAATCAGAAACCTCCCCGCAGGCGCCTATGCCCTCGAAGCTGATGTCATCACAGCTGCCTATGGCGACGACACAAATCTGGTGGGCGTACACCTCTTCGCAGAGTCCACACAGCGTCTCACCACCATGCTCTGTCGTACCGACTACGACCAGCCTGAACACAGGCGCCTCCTCGTCAACCACGACGGTGGCGACCTCACAATTGGCGTACGCATTCAGAATGCCAACGCCAACTGGGTGGCAATGGACAACTTCAAGCTCTTCGTTGCCGATGCTCCCCATGCTGCTGATATAGCAATACTCAAGCAGGCCCATGAGCAACTCGGAGGATCAGACAACTGGATTGAGCCTTGGGAACTCGACATCAACCCCTTCAGCCCTGCCGGCGTGACGTTTGAGAACGGTCATGTCTCCGATATAGACCTCTCAGGCTATGGCCTCACCGGGCAGTTCCCAAGCGCATTACTCAAGCTCCCGCAACTCAGGCAGCTCAACCTGGCCAACAATGCCCTCAGCGGTAGTCTCTCAGACGCACTCCAAGACATAGCCGCCTCCCAGCAGACAAGTCCCCTCCTCACCATCGACATATCCTCAAACACACTTCAGGGTAATGTCGGAATACTCGGAGTCCTTTGTCCGCAACTCCAAACCCTGTTGGCAAACAACAACCAGTTTGATGCCTGCACACCCGCTCTGCCCGCTACTATAGCAGAACTCGATCTGAAGTCACAGACAATCACCCAGGTCTGGGAGTATGACCTCTCATCTCAGTCTTCCCCAGCAGTGCCGTCAATCTTCGCATATTCCGTCCTTGAGGGCGAAGCCCAAACCGTCGTTCTAACATCCTACTACGATACGTGGCCCCTCATTCTACGTGTAAATGCAGATGGCGTAGAGTTCCAGCCATCAGCAAGCTCTCCATACAAGGGCGAGAATAATCAGATATTCAGCTTCACTGCTAGCAATGGACCTGCAGCACGCTCAACAACACAGATGCGACTCATATTCCAAATGGGTGATGCCGATTTCAGCGGCTCGGTCAATGTTGCCGACCTGCAGACATCCATTCGCTATATGTTCAACGACTGGCAGAACAGAGCCTTTAACTATACCGCCGCCAACCTCTATGAGGATGAGCATATCAATGTCCAGGATGTAGTCAAACTCGTAGACGTACTCCTCGAAGGCACTTCCGCTGACGTAAAGAAAGCCCTGCGCATACACTCAGCCGCCGCACAGCAAGACCTTCACTCAGAGGCCTACATCTTCTGGCGTGGCAATGAACTCGTATTGCAGACACAAGAACCCGTGGCAGCCGCCGACATCTATCTCCAGACTTCCAACGAAATCAACTGGAATGTCGGCCAGATGGGCTTCTCACTTGCACAGCGCAATGCAGCTGGTACAACCCATACCATCATCTATTCGCTCACCGATGCCGCCATCCCCGCAGGAGAAACAGTCATAGCAACCGTTCAGGGCGGACAGACACAGCTCGAAACAGCCCTCCTTGCCAATCGCGATGCCCGCATCATTACCACTGCACTCCATGAACCACTATCAACCCCTGTCAGCGAATTCAACGTATCAGCTCGAGCTTGGACCTTGACCGCTGCCAACGGAGCTATAGTCGCCAAAGGCAACGGAGCAGAACAGTGGCAAATCACACGACGTCGTCTCCAGACAGGCATCTACCTCTTGAGCAATGCCCTTCATCAAACATATAAAGTCATCATCAAATAAACATCGTTAGCTATGAAAACCAGATATTTCCTTTCGATGCTTTTAGGCTTGCTGCTTGCCACGTGGCCTGTGGCAGCACAAACCAACCGACTCTACATCCCCGATATGGCCTCATTGGCCGACGAGACCATAACCGTTCCCGTCTTCGTAGAGAATGAGTCCCAATTCGTGGCCCTCCAATTCACTCTCCAAGTGCCAGAAGGCGTTTCGTTTGACCCACAGTCCGCAACCCTCACAGAGCGTAAGGCTGACCACACAGTGACATTCCGTCAGTTGGCCGACAATTCATATATGTGTCTCATCTACTCCCCTTCCAACACTCCCTTCAAGGGCGGTGAGGGCCAGTTGATGTCTGTAGATATGAATGTTCCTGCCAACTACTTGGAAGGCAGTGTACATGAGTTCAGCTTCAGTGACGTCGTGCTTTCCCAACGCGATGGAACCAATATCCTCTCTGAAGCTACATGCGGAAAACTCACAATACAATATCGCCCTGATTTGAAAGTGAGTGATGTAGCGCTTACAGAGACAAGTGTGAACCCAGAAGGGAGTCTGAATGTGAGCTGGCAGGTGACAAACCTCGGCTCTATCACCACTCAGAAAGGATGGACTGAGCGTATATCTCTCGTGCAGGATAATAACTCTCTTCTGCTTGGCACAACATATTATCAATCAGGAATAGCAGGTGGAGCAGTAGTGAGCCGTCAGGCTACACTGACCCTTCCCTCACTTCCTGGAATTGATGGCTCTGCCAAGGTTAAGGTAGAAATCGTTCCACAACGCGAACTGGATGACAGCGAGGCAACACGCGAGAATAACATAGGTGTGAGCACATCCACTGTTACGGTAGGGCGTCGTCTCATCCTTTCTCTGCCCGTCAGCAACGTCACGGAAGACTACAAAGACCCAATACGATGCACACTCTCTCGCAGCGGCAACCGTACCGAGAGTCAGCTCTTTACCATCAGTTCAACAGAAGACAGCAGAGTTGATGTTCCTGTGTCCGTTGTAATCCCATCTGGTCAGTCCGCTGTAAATTTCTACATTCAGCTAACCGATAATCAGGTTCCAGATGCCAACGAATACATTGATATCACAGTATCTGGAAATGACTATGAACCTGTCACCGGTCGTTTGAATATCGAGGATAATGAATACCCCGACCTGACAGTTACAGCCTCTTCCCAGGATATTACCGAAGGGCAGACCTTCCAACTTACGATCACCACATCCCGCGTGAAGAATGAAGCTGTCGAAGTGACTATAAACAGTGAAAACACCAGCCGCTTCACCTTCCCCTCGAAAGTGACTATCCCAGCAGGTGAGTCGAGTGTTGTAGTGAATGTCACAGCAAAGGATGATGACACTCCGGATATGGATATCTCAAACGCGTTCACCGTATATGCTTCACGCCATAACAAGGGTGAGGTGGTAGTCATCCTCTCGGATGATGACATGCCAGACATTGAGCTTATTCTGACACCCAATGAAATTTCTGAGGGCGCAGGTCCACAATCCGTCATAGCAACCGTACGCAAGACAAACAATATTGACAAGCGTATTACAATTAAATTTAGCGATGATGCACCCAGTGACGCACTCTTCTACACTACCAGGACCTTGGATATTCAGGCTGGCGTGGCAGAGATGAGTTTCACAATGGGACCAGTGGACAACGCTAGAGTTGAAGGTGAACGCACTTACACCATCACAGCAGCGGCTTATGTAAGTTCATGTTCATGTGTCGTTGGTAGCACGTCTGGAAACCGTGGCGTCGTGCAGGCTCAGCTTACTGTCCTGGATGATGATGGTGAGGCTTTGAGCTTGTCTTCATCAACGAATGTTGTTAAGGAGGGCGAGGCAATCACTCTAACTATCGGTAGAAACACAGAAGACCTCTCTTCTGATGTGCTGGTAACTCTCAGTAGCAACTATGATGACAATCTGCTCTATGACAAGAATGTTACCATTCCCGCAGGTTCATCAACGGTTGATGTTGTGGTTACTTCGCAACGCAACAATATTGATAACGACAGCCGTACTGTTACCTTTGCGGCGACAGCAGATGGTTTCATTAAGGCTACCTATTGGTTCATGGTGACAGACCAGTCGTTGCCAGATGCCATCATCAGAGATGTGGTATTATCTGGAAATAATGTATATGCCAGTGAAAAAGTAGGCATAAGCCTGGTGGTTGAAAACATCGGATTTGCTCCGTTGTCGGCTCCTGTTCGTGTTAATCTCTACTCCGGCCTGTCATCAAAACCTGTGGCTACGCTATATTGTAATGATGATATAGATGACGGAGACAGTTATACGTTCCGAGGCTCATTCCAGGCACCTACATCAATTCGCAACACATATATCTATGCTGTGGTGAATGAGAGTCAGGCTCAAGCCGAACTGATAGCGACTAACAATACCTCCCAACATATAGCTCTTAATATAATCAGCCCTTACACAGCTACAGTTCAGACTGATGCAACCATCTATGAACCGGGAGCTACAGTGACCATTACTGGACAACTCACCCCTGCAGCACAGCAGACAGTAAGTGGGCAGGAAGTGGAGGTATATGTTATCAATAATGGAACCCGACAGGTACTCTCTGCTACAACGGATGAGCAGGGCGCATTCTCAACCGTCTTTACTCCTTTGGCAGAACAGACCGGACACTTCACCGTAGGTGCTTGCTATCCCGATGCAGGCTTGAGTGAGGAGATTGCAGGATTTGACATTTTCGGTCTGAAACGTGCCAACTACAATTCTATCACTGTTGAGTGTGCCGTGGGTGATCCCTATACGTTGAATATTCCTTTGCTGAACCCCTGCTCACAGTCGCTTTCAGGTCTGACAGCATCTGTTGTTTCAGCACCAGATGATTGTGACATCACCTTCACGCTTCCTTCTACTATCGAAGCAGGCAAACAAGCAACGATGCAGGCTGTAATCACTGGAACTGCGCCATCAGAAGAACTGAAATGGTATAACATCACCATTAATGTTCAGACGGCAGAAGGTGCCAGCCTCAACATTCCAGTCTATTACTACTGTGCATCACAGAAACCAAATCTCGTAGTTGTAGGAGGTTCGGAGGTTTCATTGACATTGCCCGACGGATTGGTGACAGAGTATGGCGTGACCATTACAAATCAGGGAAAAGGCGAGTCTGGCCCTATCGTACTCAGCATACCGAGTGTTGATTGGTTGGATGTTGCTACACCTGTGAGGATGGCTTCCCTGGCGCAGAATGATTCTGCCACAATCATCTTCAGGATGAACCCCACAGACATCTTGCAGCTTAACATTGATGCTTATGCCACAGTTGGCATCAACAGTGAGAATGGTTCTTCAACCTACGTCCGCCTCAATGTTGTACCAGTTGCTACAAGCACTGGAAATCTGCATGTGGTGGTTGGTGATGACTTCACCTACGATACAGAAGTGGCTCCTTACGTATCTGGTGCTTCAGTCACGGTGAAGAATCCTACTACTGGCGAAATCGTTGCTTCTGGCACAACAGATGAGAATGGTGTATTTGACGCTGAGATGCTTGCAGGATATTACACCCTCACCATTTCAGCAGAGAAGCATGATACTTATAGCTCCACAATCTTCATCGAAGCGTCTCGCACCAATCACGAAGACATCTATCTTCCTTATCAGTCTATTACGGTTGACTGGTCGGTAGAGGAAACTGAAATAGAAGACGAGTATCGTATCGTCACCACCGTGCAGTATGAGACCAACTTCCCCAACGCACAGCTGATATGGACATTCCCAGAGAAAGTGCCAGAGGAGAACCATATTCTATATGTGGCTTGCACCAATAAAGGCCGCTTACCAGCGTATGACATTAACCTTGTGCTGCCAGAGAGTAACGGTCGCTTGGAATTTACTCCTTTGGATGTAGTTCATTGCGATACGCTCAAACCTGAAAGTTCTCTGTTGTTCCCCATACAGGTGACGGTAGTTAAGAATGATTCATCAGGAAATGGCGGTTCAGGCAGCGGTTCAGGCAGCGGTTCAGGCAGCGGTTCAGGCAGTGGCTCAAGCGGTAGCTCTGGCGACGGCTCAAACGATGATCCTAATCCAAATCCAGATCCTAATCCTAATCCAAATCCTAATCCAAATCCTTGTAAAACATACTATTATCCGTTTAGAGTTACCTATTATTATTGTGTCTGCATTAATGGCGAATGGGTACCTCAAGAGAGGTATGAGTACCGTGTTTATACCCGCCAGGAGGGTAACTGCTCGAACAAATCCGGAGGCTATGTTGGCACAGGCTCTGGTGGAGGTATCGGAGGCCCTGGCGGCGGAGGCGGCGGATGGTATTCCGGCGGCTCTGGTGGCGGCTCAGCTTCAACATCAGTAAGAAACTGTAATCCATGTGAAGTAAATGTCTTGCACCGGTTAGTTGAATGTGCTGGCCAGTGGATACCATATTATGAATGTGCCAAGGATGCTTATCTAGCTTATAAGTCTAATGGCAACTATGGTAAGACTGCCGTTTGCATTATCAAAGAAACCATTCCAGGCATGAGTTGTGCTGCAGGTGGCGTTGAATGTATGTATCATTCATTTAGCCAAGGCTACTTGACCGATGATCAGATGGATAATTGCGTGGATGCTTTGATTGGTGATTGTGTGGGCGAACTGGTTCCCACTGTCAGCTGGTTGTGGAAAGTGAAGAAATGTTGGGATATATTCAATCAGCCTTGCAATTCACAGATTGATGGAGACAATTGGCTTAATAGCGAAGTCAAGCAGTTCCAGAATCTGAGGCGAGCTGCAGCAGTCGGTGCCGCTATACCTTCTTATATGACATCTTTCTATGAGAACACTGTTCCCATGATTAATGCGGCTAATGCAATCCATACAATTTTTGTTGACCGATATGGTGATGAAGAATGGACACAGTCCTCAGCAGAGCAGATAAAGTTGCTCTACTATTCTGAACTTGATCAGCCGCAGGATGCAACTATAGACGAATTATACAATGCGTTATTGCAGTATCGTCCAGATAACATCTCATTGCCATTGTTCAATCGTTATATAGAACGCCTCTACAATTCACGCAAGATTGCAAGAGGAGAATCTGTAACTTCTGACAACCACCGTAATCATGAGCTATGGGTTGCTGCTTTCGACACGATAGCCCAAGCACACGCTTTTGCAGTGGATAAAGGATATGATAATATTGGCACCTTATATGAGAAGGAATGTACAACCTTCATCAAGAAAGTGGAGGAAGCCTCTGATGCTGTCTGTGCAACAATAACCCTGAGCTTCAACCAGAAGATGACGATGACCCGTCAGGCCTTCCGTGGAACTCTCACCGTTACAAATGGCAATGAGAGCAATGCTATGGAGGAGGTTCGTCTTAATCTCGAAGTAAAGGACAGCGAGGGTAACGTCGCCACCTCTCATGAATTCCAGATGAATGTCGAATCCCTGAATGGTTTCGAAGGCAATAAGAATTTTGAAGATGGCTGGACACTCGATGCCAATGGCAAGGGTACGGCAACAATCCTCTTTATTCCAACTAAGTATGCAGCTCCAACAGAGTCCGTTGATTATTCGTTTGGAGGTACGTTGACATATATTGATCCTTATACTGGCCTTGAGGTGACCCGGACTCTGAATCCAGTGACTCTGACAGTCAAGCCGTCGCCAAATCTGGATCTGACCTATTTCATGCAACGTGATGTCTATGGTGATGATCCATTGACCGACGAGGTAGAACCTAAGGAAGAAGCTGAGTTCGCATTGCTCATCAACAATATTGGAAACGGTGATGCTACTAATGTGCGCATCCTGACATCGCAACCCGAGATTGTTGATAACCAGAAGGGCGCGTTGATTAACTTTGAGATTGTTTCCTCACAGCTTAACGGAGGTGACAAGACATTAGCCCTCAACTCTTCTGTCATGAGTGACTTCGGTAACATCCCAGCTCACACTACCGCTTATGCACAATGGTGGCTTACATGTGACGTCTTAGGACACTTTGTCAACTATGATGTGGAGGCTACCCACGTTACAAGCTATGACAATCCAGACCTCACATTGTTGAACGATGTGACCATTCACGAACTCATCCGTAGTATAAAGGTGGGCGATGGCTCTGCTCTCGGCTTCATGGTTAACGACCTTGCTGATGCCGAAGACCTGCCTGATATGCTCTATTTCACCGATGGTACAACCGCTGAGGTCGGCATAGCTACGAATGCCGTTGTTGAACGCCAGAACAATACCGATTATCTGCTTACAATAACATCCTCATTCAATGGTTGGAACTATGGACATATTACCGATCCGACAGAAGGTAAGGCTAAGCTCATAAGCATTCGTCGTCAAAGTGATGGTAAGGAAATCAACCTCCGTAACTTCTGGCAAACCGACCGCACACTGCGTGATGCCAGGGTATGGCTCTATGAGAACAATCTGCATTTCGTTGACGAGATGCCAGATGGAACTGAGACATACATACTGACATTCGAGCCTCGTCCAGATGTAGAACTTGAGGTTGTGTCTGTTGATGGCGTACCCGATGAGAACACCGTCTTGAGGGAAACTGTAGATGAGGTGACCGTTACGTTTAGCAAGCCTATAATACCAGAAACGTTCACAAGAGAGGATATCACACTGGTTTGCCAAGGTGCAACAGTTGAAGCCCCAATTGAAATCATATCCGTCAGTGACACTCTGTACAAGCTTAATCTCTCAGAGGCTACGTTGGAAGATGGCTACTACATCTTAACCATCCAAACAGCTACGATTACCGATAATGAGAACTTCCTTGGTGCCGATGGTAAAGCTGTTTCATGGATTCAGTTCCCGTCGTTGCAGACTCCTAGAATAACCGTTGAGGATACACACACACTTGTTTCTTCCTCGGCAGTAAGCAATCAGTGGTACAAGGATGGAAAGCCTGTCTCAGGAGCTACAAACCAGAAGTTCACCCCTGTGGAAGATGGAGTCTATTACGTGGCAGTAACCAATGGTATTTACTCTTCAGAACCGTCAAACAGCTATCGTGTCACTTTCCTAAATACAATAGACCTGTCGTTGGATCTTGCAATAGGCTGGAACTGGATTTCCGTCAACATCGCGGATTTCCAAGATCCTGCATTAGTGCTCACACCAATTGCTGCTGCAGACCAGCTCATTAGCCTCACCCAAGGCTTGCAGAAAGATGCCGCCCTCGGGTGGACGGGCAACCTCGTTTCCTTGTCGCCAGCGGAGGGCTATAAGCTCCATACCACGGAGAAAGGAAATTTCACATGGCAGAATCCTCCCGTCGATGCCGAGTCTATCAATATTCCGCTTTATCAAGGCTGGAACTGGGTCGGCTATACAACAGCTGTGGAGAAGGATGTGAACGAAGCTTTGGCAGGTTTGCAACCCTCAGAAGATGATGTAGTTAAGGGCTTCGATGCTTTCGCTATCTATAATGAGGGCAAATGGGAAGGCACATTGAAAACATTGTCACCAGGTGAAGGCTATCTCTTCCAGGTGGCACAGTCCCACACATTTACCTATCCTTATGTGAAGGTACTCGTGGAGGAGATTGTGGCTGAGGTGAAGGAACAGCCTGTAATCTCAGAGACAGTTATGCCGTGGCATGTCGCTTCGCATTCATATCCTGATAACATGACCATGATTGCAGAACTCTTCGCCGACAATGAACGGGTTGATGATGGACAGCTTGTCGTAGGTGCCTTCGTTGGTAACGAATGCCGTGGAATAGGTAAGTATGAAGCTGGCAAGGTATTCATCACCATACATGGCAATGCAATTTCTGGTGATATGATTTGCTTCAAGGCATTTGACCCGACTCAAATGAAGGAAATCACTATTCAGGAGAATTGTGCATTCGGGAACGTAATGATGGGATCTATTAAACGGCCTGTATCATTGCATCTCGGCAATCCTACCAGTGTGGATGGTGTAAGTGCTGACTTTGGCATCTACCCGAATCCAGTGCGTCAGCGTCTGTTCATTAATGGACCAACAGACGAGATACAAGAAATCTCTGTTCTGGCATCAACCGGAGCTGTTGTCCTGAACTCACATGGATATCCTGCCGCTGGCTTGGATGTTACATCACTGTCCAGTGGACTCTACGTAATTGTCATCTCAACCTCCAACGGTGACATCTCCCTCAAGTTCATGAAACAAAACTAAAAGTTCTGATAGAGTATGAAAACAAGAATATTAAGTTGCCTGATGTTGCTCGCCCCTTGTTGGGCGAGCGCACAGGACTCACATTGGCAATGTGATCCTCATGCATTCGAATATGACATGACAGTGAATCTGGCTCTGTCAGACGGACAAGCATCCGTGGATGACTATTCAGACTATGAACTGGCCGCTTTTTCAGGCAATGAATGCCGAGGTGTAGCTGAGTTTATATCTGTTGGCCAGACCACTTATGGCTACTTACGTGTACGCAGTAATAACGCCTCGGGAGATGTAGTCTCTTTCAAAGTCTTCAAGAAGAGTTGGAACAAAGAACTACCTGTTGAGACGTTGCCTTTCACCTTCGAGGCGTTGGCAACAAAAGGACAGCCCAGTACTCCCTTTAACATCACATTCAGGTCAAACTACCAGATTACTCTTCTCTCTGATGAAAAGATGGGAACTGTTTCTGGCGGTGGCATCTGGAACTACGATACTGTGGCTACTGTAGCGGCAGAACCAGCGGTCGGTTATCATTTCGAGCGTTGGTCTGATGGAGCTACGGAAAACCCTTATTCTTTCACCGTCATCAGGGATAGCTCATTCACAGCTTTCTTCGCCCCTAACCAGTACACCATGACCTTCGTGCCTGCCAATGGTGAGGACAGCATCAGGGTGACTCAGGACTACGCAACCGCATTGACAGCTCCTGCAGCTCCCACCCGCACAGGCTTCACCTTCACAGGTTGGACCCCAGCTGTTCCGGACTCCATCCCCGCTTCCGACTTGACCTTCACAGCCCAGTGGGAGCGTAACAGCTACAAACTGTCCTACGTAAGTGATGGCCAGACAGTCTATGAGACCGACGTCCTGTATGAGGATTCCATAGCAGTGCCAGCCTCTCCGTCCAAGGTGGGCTACACCTTCACAGGCTGGACTCCAGCAGTAGCCCAGACCATGCCGGCAGAGGATGTCACCTACACAGCCACCTTCACCATCAACCAGTACACGATGAC
>JAFZQR010000101.1 GCA_017620295.1 Bacteroidaceae bacterium | reverse complement strand
CTGTTCATAAAACATTTAACTTTCAACTAACAACTTTCAACTTTTTCTTCGTACCTTTGCAGCCGCTATTTGCCAAAGACTATTACAAATATGTTCAAATATCATCTGGTTGCCTTTATGGTTGTTGCTATTTGGGGTACCACTTTTGTGTCCACCAAATTGCTGCTTCTGAATGGCCTTTCGCCTGCTCACATCTTCACTTTGCGTTTCATCATTGCCTACGTCATGTTGCTTGGTGCTTCTTGTTTTCTGCCCAGACATAGGTGGATGTCGAAGAACTGGAAAGACGAATTGATTATGTTAGGGCTTGGTGTGACGGGTGGTTCATTGTATTTCATGACGGAGAATGCGGCGATGAACTATACTACGACTACGAACACATCGCTCATTGTGTGTCTTTGTCCGCTATTTGCCTCGTTGCTGATCTCCATCTGCTATAAGTCGGAACGGTTGCATGGCCTGCAGATTGTGGGAAGTCTGCTTGCTGCAATCGGAGTAACCATCGTAGTTCTTAATGGCCGTTTCGTACTGCATCTTTCTCCTATTGGCGATGCTTTGGCCTTCGCTGCCTGTCTTTGCTGGGCATTATACAGTTTATTACTAATTCCGGCAAGCAAACACTATGATACCTTGTTTATTACGCGCAAGGTCTTCGCTTACGGACTTCTCTCGATGCTGCCATATTATGCTATCTATCCCGAAATGCCTCCGATGGAGGCTTTGTTACGATATGACACCATTCTGCAACTCCTGTTCCTCGGTTGCATCGCTTCCACCATTTGTTTCCTTGTCTGGAACTGGGTCATCCGTCGGTTAGGAGCTATCGTTACAACCAATTATGTCTATTTCAATCCTGTTGTCACTATCCTCTGTGCCTGGATGGTTCTGAACGAACGCATAACGGGATGGTTCCTGTTGGGAACCGTAATGATACTTGCCGGTATGTATCTGGCGGACAAAAAACAGAAGACTTCAAACAATGCTTGAAAGCCATAAAAATTAAAAAAGCACACAATATATAATAAAAAAGCGGTAAAATGCTTGCTGGAAAGAAAAAATGTCGTACCTTTGCAGCCGGTTTGGAAAAAGTCGTCTATTGAAATAGACTAAAAAGTAAGAGAGAAATGTCTAAGATTTGTCAAATTACCGGTAAGAAGGCCATGATTGGCAATAACGTGTCACACTCCAAGCGTCGCACCAAGAGAAGCTTCAATGTGAACCTGTTCACCAAGAAGTTCTACTATGTAGAGGAGGATTGCTGGATTAGTCTGAACATCAGTGCTTCCGGCCTGCGTTACATCAATAAGGTTGGACTCGATGCTGCTCTGAAGAATGCAGTAGCTCAGGGTTATTGTGATTGGAAGGACATACGTGTAATCGGTTAATAACGGAGGAGTAACGAATGGCAAAGAAAGTTAAAGGCAACAGAATCCAGGTGATTCTGGAATGCACAGAGATGAAGCAGAGCGGTCTGCCTGGTACATCTCGCTACATCACCACGAAGAACAGGAAGAATACTCCCGAGCGCATGGAGCTCAAGAAGTATAACCCCATTCTGAAGAGAATGACTGTTCACAAGGAAATAAAGTAATTGAACGATTTAAGAATTTAAGGATTTGAGGATTGCATCCTGAATCATTAAATAAAAAAATCATAAAATCATCAAATTAGACTATGGCAAAGAAAACAGTCGCAACCCTCCAGACGGGTAAAACCGATGGCCGTTCATACACCAAGGTTATCAAGATGGTGAAGAACCCTCAGACCGGTTCCTACTCTTTCGATGAGCAGATGGTTCCTAATGAGGCCGTTAAGGATTTCTTCAAGAACTAAAGTGTTAAAAGTTAAATAAGAGGAAGGCGGGAAGCACCTAAAAAGGCTGCCCGCCTTTTTTTAGTTAGATGTTCAGTACTTTCACTCTTCCTTGTGGCTTGCGCATCGTCTGTGCTCCGGGACAGACGGAGATTGTCTATTGCGGCATCGCAGTTGATGCCGGCACGCGTCACGAGTTACCCAATGAGAGCGGCATGGCGCACTTTACCGAGCACATGTCCTTCAAGGGGACGCAGCGACGTTCTGCCCGGCAGGTTATTTCTGCTATGGAGAGTGTGGGTGGCGAGCTGAATGCTTTTACGGGCAAGGAGGAGACTGTCTATTACTGCACTTGTCTCGGTCAGCATGTCTCTCGTGCCATCGATCTCCTGCTCGATATCGCACTTCGCAGCACCTACCCTCAGGAGGAAATGAACCGCGAGGTGGAGGTGGTAATCGACGAGATAGAGAGTTATCTTGACCAACCAGCTGAACTCATCTATGACGAGTTCGAAAGTTTGGTTTTCCCTTCTCATCCTCTGGGTCGCAACATTTTAGGTGATGCAGAGACGCTGCGCACTTTCCGTACAACTGATATGCAGTGTTTTACCCGTCGCCTATATCATCCCGAAAGGATGGTGCTCTACGTGTTGGGCAATGTAAGGCCGGAGAAGATTATCCAGATGGTGGAGAAAGCGGTCCCTCTCCATATTCCTCCTTTGGGTGGAGAGACATCATTCTGTTCTTCCCCTAAAGGGAGCAGGGGGGTCTTCACCTGCAAGAAAGATACGCATCAGGCACATGTTATCATTGGCGCACAGGCTTTTGGCGGCAATGACCCGCGTTATCTTCACATGTCCTTTTTGAGTAATATGCTTGGCGGACCGGCTATGAGTAGCCGGCTCAACCTCGCATTGCGCGAACGCAATGGTCTTGTCTATACCGTTGAGAGCAATTATGTAGCTTACACCGACACAGGGCTTTGGTCGGTCTATTATGGTTGTGATGCTGCTGACAGAGCCCGTTGTCACAAACTTGCAACCCGGGAACTGGAACGCCTGACAGATCATCCGCTGTCTCAGCGTACCCTCGATGCAGCCCGTCGTCAGTTGAAAGGGCAGATTGGTATTTCGTATGATAATTTCGAAAATGTCGCCATCGGTATGGCGAAGCGTTATCTCCATTATGGCCGCACCCTTTCTCAGCAGGAACTTTTTGAGCAATTAGATGCTATTACAGCTGAAGATTTGCTCACAACAGCTCAAATTGTCTTCTCTCCAGAGAGACTTTTGACGTTAGAATACGTTTAAAAAGCATTTTTCCCCCACCATTTTGCAATGTGCGGAAAAAAGTTTTCAACAATGTAAAACGAGGCACTATAATGTGCTGAAACCCCTTTGTATATAGGCTTTTAAGCGATTCTTCTGCGAGCATAACATGAAGTTATGCACAGGATATTGCTGTATATGAATAAAAAAAAAGTTTGAATAATTTGTGGGGAATTGTGGGGAATTATGTATCTTTGCAGCAGAATTCGTAAAAAAGTTAAGAAAGCGATGAGATTCACAGGCAGCATAGACGCCAAAACGGACGAAAAGGGACGTGTTTTCGTACCCAGTGTCTTCCGAAAAATCCTTCAGAAAGAAGAGGAGGAAGGTCTGGTGTTGCGTCGCGACCTCTTTGAGCCCTGTCTCGTGCTTTACCCCAAAAGTGTGTGGGACGCTCGGGTGGATGCCATCCGTGCCCGCACCAATCCCTTTGACCGTCGTCAACAGCAGGCTTTGCGTCTTTTCACGGTCGATGCAGAGAACATCACCTTGGACAGTAGCGGCCGGATGCTTATTCCTCGCCGTTATCTGGAACATGCCAGCATAAAGAACGATGTACGTTTCAACGGTATGGACGAAGTCATCGAGATCTGGAGTAAGCAGGCTGCGGAAGGTCTGGAGGAGAAACAGAAGGAAGCTGGGAACATTCTGGAAGATATGATGCGACTATAATAAATAATGTACGCGAAGTGTGAGGAATATCATGTGCCGGTACTGCTGAAGGAAGCGGTAGATGGGCTGGACATTAAGCCAGGAGGCATCTATGTGGACCTTACATTCGGTGGCGGCGGCCACAGCAGAGAGATTCTCCGACGCCTTCAAGGCTCAGGACATCTCTACAGTTTCGACCAAGATATGGATGCGCTGCAGGGAGCAAATTCTATGGAGGATTGCGAAAACTTCACCTTCATCCGCAGCAATTTCCGCTTCCTCAAGAACTGGATGCTCTACTACGGTCACGAGCAAGTGGATGGCATTTTGGCGGATTTGGGTGTGAGCAGTCATCATCTTGATGAAGAAGGGCGTGGCTTCAGTTTCCGTTTCGATGCGCCACTAGACATGCGCATGAATCAGCGAGCCGGCCTCAATGCCCAGCGCATCGTGGCAGAGTACAGCGAAGAGCCGTTGGCCGATGTCCTTTACCTCTATGGGGAGTTGAAGAACAGCCGCCGTATTGCCTCTGCAATCGTCAAGGCGCGTCAGCAACAACCTATCACCACCACCACGGAATTGGTGGAAGTGTTACGGCCGCTGATGGGCTACGACCGCGAGAAAAAAGACTTGGCACGCGTCTTTCAGGCTCTTCGTATTGAAGTTAATGGCGAGATGCTTGCCCTGCGACAAATGCTCAGTGCAGCTTCCGAACTGCTTCGTCCAGGTGGCCGCCTCAGTATCCTCACCTACCATTCTCTCGAGGATCGTATGGTGAAGAATATGATGAAAGCCGGCAATGCAGAAGGAAAAGTGGAAACAGACCTCTTTGGGCGTAGCAACGCACCTCTCGAGGCTGTCAACCGCAGCGTCATCGTTCCAAGCGAGGAAGAGCAGAACAGCAATCCCCGCAGTCGCTCGGCAAAGCTCCGCATAGCGGAGAAGAGGACCCCCTAACCCCCTTTAGGGGGAATAAAAATGGTAAATGGTAAATAGTAAATAATAAAGTGGCAGAGATAGAATTAGATAATCTGGAGGAGCAGCAAGAAGAGACTCTGGAGGTCAATGAGCCTAATGAGCCTGATGAGGCCAATGGGGCCAATGAGCCTGATGGGGCTGATGAGCCTGATGAGGCCACTGAACCTGATGAGGCTAATGCGTCCGAGTTTGTCAGCGACAAGGAGAAGCTGATGCGCTCGTTGGTCAGCGATGACGATGAAGTTGATGAAATGACCGTCGACGGCTTCCGTCAGATGCTGGATGCCGCACCGCGTTGGTTCCTCAGCCAGTGGAAACTGCTGCTACTCTGTCTGGCCGGTATTTTCCTCTATATCACCAACGGCTACCAGGCCCAGGTGGAGATGATGAAAGAGACAGAGCTTGAGGCAGAACTCAAGGATTGGCGCTATCGGAGCATCACCCGTGTCAGCGAACTCACGCTGCTTTGCCGTCAGAGCCAGCTCGAACAGAAACTCCGCGAACAAGGTGACAGCACTCTGCTTCCCAGCAAGGTTGCACCTTATATAATAAAAAAATAAGCCCAATAGGCCCCATAAGCCCAATTACCCTATAACATGCCTATGCAAGCCGGTAATAAAGATAAAGCCATTCGACGTTACATCTTCATCTTCGTGTTGATGTGCTTGGTCGGATTGTATATTCTGGGCAAGGCCGTCTATACGATGTTGCCGCCAGAGAGCGACTATTGGAAGGAGGTGGGCCGCAACAGCAAGACTGCCAAGATTCCTGCCAATCGTGGCAATATTCTTTCTTGCGACCGACAGGTGCTTTCTGGTACCGTACCCAAGTATGCGCTCTATATGGACTTTGCCGTGCACGATCCCGACTCCGCAATCGAGGCTAAAACGCGTGCTTTCCGTGACTCAGCTTTCCGAGTTGATCTAGATAGCATTGCACATGGACTGGCCCGTATCTTCCCAGACCGCGATGCACAATGGTTCCGTGAGCGATTGCTTCAAGGCAAGAAACGAGGGAAGTATTCATGGCGTATCTATCCCAAATTGGCCAGCTATGTTCAATATCGCGCCTGCAAGGAGTTGCCTTTCCTCCGAGAGAGTATGTATCGCAGCGGTTTCCATGCCGACGAGATGCTGCTTCGTCTCAAACCTTATGGCGGTTTGGCCAGCCGTACAATCGGTGAACTCTATAACGACACTAGCAGTCTGCCTAAATGTGGGTTGGAGTTGAGTTTTGATAGCATTCTTCGTGGCACGCCTGGCTCGAAGCATTTCATTGTCGTGCGTAATCGCTTAGTGCCAATCATTGATGCTCCGGCAGAGAACGGACATGACCTCCTTTCTACCATCGATATCAACATACAGGACTTCGCCGATCGTACTTTGCGCAGCAAACTGAAGGAGGATGATGTTCATGGCGAGATAGGTGTTGCTATCGTGATGGAAGTCAAGACGGGCGATGTCAAGGCAATTGTCAACCTGTCTCGTGCCCAGGACGGTGAGTACTATGAGATGGACAATCATGCCGTCTATGACCTTTGGGAGCCTGGCTCCACTTTCAAGACCGCTAGTATCATGGTAGCTTTGGAAGATGGCAAGATAGATTTGAACAAGACTGTGGATTGTGCTCCGGGCATTGTCAATATGCATGGTCGTAATATGAAAGACCATAACTGGCATCGTGGCGGCTATGGCACGCTCAAAGTTGAAGACATATTGGGCCAGAGCAGTAACATCGGTGTGAGCAAAATCATCGATGAGGCTTATCATGACAATCCGGCAGCCTACGTGGATGGTTTGCACCGTGAAGGTGTCGGTATCCCTCTCAATCTTCCTTTCCACAAAGCGCCTGACCCTCGTATTCCACATCCTCTCAGTAAGGAACGTTATTGGAGCAAGACCGACCTACCATGGATGAGTATCGGTTACGTCACGATGTTGCCTCCCATCAGTACCTTAACCTTCTATAATGCTATCGCCAATGGCGGAAAGATGGTAAAGCCGCGCTTTGTGAAGGCAGAACTCAAGGATGGTATGGTGGTGCGTGAATTCCCGACCGAGGTTATCAAGGAACGCATCTGTAAGCCTTCCACTCTGCGTGATATCCAGTACTGTCTGGAGCATGTTGTCAGCGGCGGACTTGGCAGGAAGGCCGGCAATGGTGGTAAACTCTTCAAGGTAAGTGGTAAGACGGGTACGGCACAGTTCAGCGAGGGTGGTTCCTATGCGGGACGTAAGTACATGGTCAGCTTCTGCGGTTACTTCCCCAGTGATGACCCGAAGTACAGCTGTATCGTCTGCATCAAGAAGCAAGGTTTGCCAGCTTCCGGTGGTGGTCAGTGCGGACCGGTCTTCAGCGAGATTTCGCAGTATATCATGTCGCGTGACTCCATGCGTAGTGCAGTTGCAGCTGCGGATACCAACTCCGTCTTCGTTCCCGAAATAACCAAGGGTAGTAAGAGTCGTGCTGAGGCTATTGTTGAAGGTATGGGCTTGGAGCGCAAGCAACTCAGTATGATCGAGGCAGACACCCTGCCACTGAACAAAGTGCCCGACGTGACAGGCATGGGTGCTAAAGATGCCGTCTTTGAATTGCAGAAGCGAGGCATGCGTGTTCGTATCAATGGCTGCGGACAGATTGCCACGCAGGACATCGCACCAGGTTCTCCAGCCGTCAAGGGCAAGACCATCACATTAACAGCAGCACCAAAGAAAAACTAGGATTACCTAGGAAGTCCTAGGAAGACCTAGGATAACCTAAAACAATAAGAAAATGAAACTACTTCAACTTATACAAAACTGCGAGCCACAGCAAGTGGTGGGAAGCATCGACAGAGAAGTGACTGGCATCGAGATAGACAGCCGTCGCATTCAGGCAGGTGCTGCTTTTGTGGCTATGCGTGGCACACAAGTGGATGGTCATACCTTTATTGGCAAGGCAATCGAGTTGGGCGCAATTGTCATTGTTTGTGAGCAGTTGCCCGAAACGACCGTCGCAGATGTCACCTACCTTGTCTATCCCAGCACAGAAGATGTAGTGGGTATTCTGGCTACGCACTTCTTTGGTGACCCGACCCAGCGGATGCACCTCATCGGTGTCACCGGAACCAACGGCAAGACCACCATCGCCACAGTGCTCTATAACATTTTCCGTGGGCTCGGTTACAAGTGTGGCCTGTGCAGTACCGTCTGCAACTATATCGATGGTGAGCTCATTCCTACAGAGGTCACAACGCCTGATCCCATTACCTTGAACCGTCTGCTTGGACAGATGGCCGACGAGGGTTGTGCCTATGCCTTCATGGAGGTGAGCTCGCACAGCGTCAGTCAGAAACGCATTGGTGGTCTTGTTTTCTCGGGAGGTATTTTCACCAACCTAACCCGCGATCATCTGGATTATCACGGCACCTTCGAGAATTATCGTGATGCCAAGAAAGGCTTCTTCGATGCCCTTCCCAAAGATGCCTTTGCCATTATCAATGCTGATGACCGTAATGGAATGGTTATGGTACAGAATTGCAAGGCGAAAGTCAAAACGTATTCTCTGCATTCCGCAGCTGACTTCAAGGCTCGTATCATGGAAGAAAGCTTCGAGGGTATGGACTTGGAGATCGATGGTAGGGATGTGAGCGTACAGTTCGTAGGGCGTTTCAATGTCAGCAACCTGCTTGCTGTCTATGGCGCTACGATTATGTTAGGTGTCGATCCCCAGCAGGCACTTGTATTGCTCAGCGCACAGAAGCCTGTCAACGGTCGCTTTGAAGCTATTCGCTCGAAGGAAGGTGTCACCGCCATCGTCGATTATGCCCATACGCCCGATGCTCTGGTGAATGTGTTGACAACTATCAACGAGGTGCTACAGGGAAAAGGCAAATGTTGGACTGTGTGCGGAGCAGGCGGCAATCGCGACAAGGGCAAGCGTCCCTTGATGGCTCAGGAGGCTGTGAAGCATAGCGACCGCGTCATCATCACCAGCGACAACCCTCGCAACGAAGATCCGCAGGAGATTATCAACGATATGTTGGCCGGTCTCGATGCCGGACAGCGCCGCAGTGTTCTCAGCATTGTGGAGCGCAGGGAAGCCATCCGTACGGCCTGCACCATGGCACAGCCGGGCGATGTCATCCTTGTTGCCGGCAAGGGACATGAGGACTATCAGATTATCAAGGGCGTCAAACACCATTTCGATGATCACGAAGTAATACGCGAAGCGTTTGAAATATAAACTAATAAGCCTTATGAGGCCTATAAGCCCTATGAGCCTCATAAACCCCAATAAAAACAATGTTATACTATTTATTCAGATATTTAGGTGAGTTTGGAGTCTCGGGTGCCAACCTATGGCACTACATCTCTTTCCGTGCAGTACTCACTCTGGTGCTGAGCCTGCTCATCTCTATGTGGTTTGGTCAGTACTTCATCAAGTGGATGAAGGCGCATCATGCAAGTGAGGCTCAGCGCGATGCCAGCATCGATCCATACGGAGTGGATAAGGTGGGTGTACCCACTATGGGCGGCATCATCATCATCGTGGCAACCCTCATTCCTTGCTTATTGTTAGGCCGTTTGCGCAACATCTATATGCTCATCATGCTCTTCACAACGATTTGGCTCGGAGCACTGGGTTTTGCCGACGACTATATCAAGATGAAGGTTACAAAAGAAGGCTTGCGTCCTATCTATAAGCTCATCGGACAGGCAGTGCTTGGTCTAGCCATAGGTTTGACGCTCTGGTTGAGTCCCGATGCTGTCATCAACGAGAATATTGAAGCAGAACGTCAGGGCACAGAGCAAGTCGTGACGCATCGCAGCGAGGAGGTCAAGAGTACCATTACCACTATTCCATTCGTAAAGAACAACAACCTCAACTATGCCGACATGTTCCGTTTCCTGGGCAGGTACAGGACGGCAGCCGGATGGATTTTCTTCGTTCTCGTCACCACATTCATTGTGATGGCTGTCAGCAACGGCTCGAATCTGAACGACGGCATGGATGGTTTGTGTGCAGGCAATGCGGCGATTATGTGCATAGCGTTGGGCATCTTGGCTTATGTGAGCAGTCACATACACATGGCGGCCTACCTGAATATCATGTATATCCCTGGTTCGGAGGAACTCGTTATCTTCATCTGTGCCTTTGTCGGTGCACTCATCGGTTTCCTCTGGTACAACGCCTACCCGGCACAGGTGTTCATGGGCGATACCGGCAGTCTAGCCATCGGTGGTATCATTGGTGTGACAGCCATCATCATACATAAGGAGTTGCTTCTGCCGCTGCTCTGCTTCGTCTTTCTCATGGAGAGTCTGAGTGTGCTGCTGCAGACCAACTATGCCAAGAGGGGTAACCGCATTGGAGAGAAATGGCGCGTTATCAAACGTGCACCGTTGCACGATACGTTCCGCGTCAAACCAGGCCAACTACCTCCTGACTTTAAGGTACTTATCAACTGGCCAAAGGGTTGCTGGTTGGAGTCGAAGATAACCATTCGTTTCTGGATAGTGACCATTATCATGGCGGCACTTGCCATTGTAACATTGAAGATAAGGTAAAGCCCCAATGGGGATTAGGGATTAGAGATTAGGGAATAAGAAAAGATGAAAAGGATCGTAGTACTTGGAGCCGCGGAGAGCGGCGTGGGAGCTGCAGCATTGGCAAAGGTGAAAGGCTTTGATGTCTTCGTGAGCGACATGGGCCGGATAAAGGAGGACTATAGAGAGGTGCTTCGCCAGTATGATGTGCCTTGGGAAGAAGGTCAGCATACGGAATCTCTCATCCTCAATGCGAACGAGGTGGTGAAGAGTCCAGGTATTCCCGAGGATGCACCTATGGTGTGCAAAGTGAGAGATGCAGGTATCCCCATCATTAGCGAGATAGAGTTCGCTGGGCGCTATACCGATGCCAAGATGATCTGTATCACGGGTTCCAATGGCAAGACGACCACAACAAGTCTCATCTACCATATCTTCCAGAAGGCAGGCTACAATGTTGGCCTGGCCGGTAACATTGGTCGCAGTCTGGCATTACAGATTGCCGAGGGCAAGACCTACGAGTACTACATCATCGAGCTCAGTAGTTTCCAGCTGGACAATATGTATGACTTCCGTGCCAATATTGCCATTCTGCTCAATATCACGCCCGACCATCTGGACCGCTATGATAACTCAATGCAGAACTACACCGATGCCAAGATGCGTATTGTGCAGAACCAGACCGAAGAGGATGCTTTCATCTATTGGAATGATGACCCCATTATCACTGCAGAGCTTAGGAAGTATGGTATCAAGGCAAAGATGTGCCCCTTCAGCATTGTCAAGAAGACAGGTATGATAGGTTACATAGCAGATGGCAAGTATGTTATTGAGTACCCTACGCCTTTCAATATGGAGCAAGAGAGTCTGAGTCTGCATGGCAAGCACAATATGTATAACAGTTTGGCTGCCGGTATTGCTGCTCGCATCAGTGGTATAGACGATGCCACGTTGCGCCAGAGTCTGAGTGATTTCGAAGGCGTAGAGCATCGCTTGCAGAAAGTGGCTCGTGTGGGTGGTGTGCAATATATCAACGACTCGAAAGCCACCAATGTCGATGCCTGCTGGTATGCACTAGAAAGCATGACCACACCTACCATTCTCATCATCGGGGGGAAGGACAAAGGTAATGATTATAATGCTATCAAGGAACTGGTGCAGAAGAAATGTGCCGGACTCGTCTATCTCGGTGCTGACAACAGCAAGCTGCATGCCTTCTTCGACGGCATGGGTATTCCAGTGGCCGACACCAATAATATGAAGGACTGCGTAGCAGCATGCAGCCGTATGGCCAAGCCTGGCTATACCGTTTTGCTCAGCCCTTGCTGTGCCAGCTTCGACCTCTTCAAGAACATGGAGGATCGCGGCGAGCAGTTCTGCGAACAAGTGAATAACCTATAAAAAGAATAAGCCCTCTAGGCCTCATGAGCCTTATAAGCCTCATAAAACAATGAAACTCGATAACCTCAAGAACAAGACTTTGATCCACGGAGACCTGGGCATCTGGGCGGTGTTCCTTCTCCTGTGTTTTATCTCGCTGGTTGAGGTGTATAGCGCCAGTTCGCGTATGACCTTTGTCTCTGGTGCATACTGGGATCCCATTATGCAGCATGCTTCCTTTATGCTGATGGGCATCTTCATTGCCTGGCTTGTACATTTCATTCCTTGTAACTATTTCAAGTTGTTCTCCACCATCGGCATTTTCCTGTCACTCTTCTTGCTGATAGCTGTCTTGGCTATTGGTCAGAAGACGAACGATGCCGGTCGTTGGATACAGATAGGCTTCATACGTTTCCAGCCCAGCGAGTTAGCCAAGTTGAGTCTGGTGGGATTCAGCTGTTTCATTCTCTCCTCGCTGCGTGACGAGAAAGGTGCTAGCATGACAGGGTTCAAGATAGTGGCCCTTGCGGCTTTCATCACGATTGTGCTCATCTTCACCGAGAATGCTTCTACAGCCTTTATCATTGCTATTGTGATGTTCGGTATCTGCTTCTATGCTCAGATACGCAAGAAGATACTCATAGGAGCGCTTTGTATAGGGGCGCTTGGTATTGGCAGCGTCTTTGTCGTAGCCTATTCCATACCCGAGAAAACACTCAGCGAATGGCAGATGTCCTCGGGGCCGTTGCACCGTGTACCGACCTGGGTGCATCGCATTACTGACAAGCAGGAGCGTCCTGCTGATCCTCGCGATTTCAGGCCGCAAGAGAATCCTCAGAAGGCATATGCCAAGGTAGCCATTGCCACAAGCAACGTTATCGGGCGTGGTCCGGGTAATAGTAGGCAACGCGATTTCATTCCTCAGGCCTTCTCCGACTTTATTTATGCCATTGTCATCGAGGAGCTCGGACTCTTTGGAGCCGTTCTTGTGCTGAGCCTTTACTTGATATTGATGTATCGCGCTATGCGTATAGCACGCAAGTGTAAGGCGCTCTTCCCTTCCTATTTGGTAATGGGACTGGCGTTGATGATTGTGGTGCAGGCCATGATGAACATGGCGGTGGCGGTGGGAGCATTCCCCGTCACGGGACAACCTCTGCCGCTCGTCAGTCGAGGCGGCACAAGTCTTTTCATCACCTGTACCTACATAGGCATGATATTGAGTGTGAGCCACACGGCAAAGCGCAGACCGGAATACGAGAAAAATAATTAATAAGCCCTAAGGCCTATGAGCCTCATAAGCCCTATAAGATTTATAGAAATGAACAATAGCGAACTTAGAGTCATAATAAGTGGTGGTGGCACGGGAGGTCATATCTTCCCTGCTGTAAGTATTGCCAATGCCTTGCGTGAAGCGAACCCTGGTGTGAAGATTCTCTTTGTGGGTGCAGAAGGCAGGATGGAGATGCAGCGTGTGCCGGCTGCCGGCTATGAGATAATCGGGCTGCCTGTGCGAGGTCTGCTCCGTCCCTTGTGGAAGCCCGGCAACATCAGTATCTTGATAGACTTTTTAAAGAGCAAGCGCATGGTGAAGCAGACTTTGCGCGAATTCAAGCCCCATGTGGCTGTTGGTGTAGGTGGCTATGCTAGTTCCGCAACGCTCAACGCGGCATATGAGCTTGGTATTCCCTGCCTCATTCAGGAACAAAACAGTTATGCTGGTCTGACAAACAAGACACTGGCAAAAAAAGCCAGGAAGATATGTGTTGCATATGAGGGTATGGAGCGTTTCTTCCCCAAGGACTGCATTCTGCTCACGGGCAACCCCGTGCGACAGAACCTGTTCAACCCTTCCCTGACGCGCGAGGAGTGTGCCGCTGCCTTCGGACTCAATCCGTCAAAGCCAACCATCCTGCTCGTTGGGGGCAGCCTGGGTGCACGTACCTTGAATGAGAGCGTCATCAGGAACCTCTCCCGTATCGCCGCTTCGTCTGCACAGTTCATCTGGCAGACAGGCAGTTATTATAGCAAAGAGATAGAGCAGACCATCGATGTGAAGGGCAAACCCGGGAACCTCGTCGTGACGGACTTCATCAGTCGCATGGATCAGGCTTACTGCTTGGCAGACCTCGTCATTAGCCGCGCTGGTGCCGGTACCATCAGCGAACTTTGTCTGTTGGGCAAACCAGCCATTTTGGTACCAAGTCCCAATGTGGCTGAAGACCACCAGACGCATAATGCGATGGCTCTTGTGAACAAGCAGGCAGCGTTGTTTGTTCGCGATGCAGAGGCTCCTGAGAAGCTTATCCCGCTCGCTTTGGAGACAGTTGTTGATAGCGAGAAACTTCAGCAGCTTGGCAAGAATGCCGCTGCGATGGCGCTGCGCGACTCTGCACGCATTATTGCAGAGGAAGTGATGAAGCTTGCGGAGCAAGGATCGGTGTCGAAATAACGAAATGTCGAAATATGGAAATTAAGGCTGTTTATTTCGTAGGTATTGGTGGCATTGGCATGAGTGCCATAGCACGTTACTTTTTGAGTCGTGGTATTATCGTAGGTGGCTATGACAGAACACCGTGTGAGTTGACCGAACAACTCAGTAAGGAAGGTGCCCAGATTCACTACGAGGACAACGTAGGACTTATTCCTGTACCGTTCCGCGACAGGGAGAGTACACTCGTTGTCTATACGCCAGCCATTCATCCTGCGGATCACAGCGAACTGACTTTCTTCTGCGAGCAAGGCTTCGAGGTACAGAAGCGTGCCCAGGTGCTTGGTACCTTGACGCGTGACTACAAGGGTCTCTGTGTGGCCGGCACTCATGGCAAGACAACGACTTCGAGCATGACAGCGCATCTGCTTCACCAGAGTCATGTGGATTGCAACGCCTTCTTGGGCGGCATCACCAAGAATTATGGCACGAACTATATCCTGAGTCAGAAGAGTCCATTCGTGGTGATAGAAGCAGATGAGTTCGACCGCTCCTTTCATTGGCTCACACCTTATGCCAGTGTGATAACAGCCACCGATGCCGATCACCTCGACATCTATGGTACAGAGGAGGCCTATTTGGAAAGTTTCCGCAAGTACAGTAGCCTGATTCTTCCCGGTGGCTACCTTGTCATGCATACTGGGTTGAAGATGAAAGCCGGTGTGCAGGAGGGTGTTACCGTCTATACCTATAGCCGTGAAGCGGGGGACTTCCATGCAGAGAATGTCTCCATCGGAAACGGACGCATCACCTTCGACCTCGTCTCTCCGCTGGGCGACATCCCAGGCATCGAGCTTGGTGTGCCTGTCACCGTTAACATTGAGAACGGCATAGCAGCTATGGCATTGGCCCAGATAGCTGGTGTCACAGCTGATGAGATACGTCGCGGTATGGTCACTTTTGGTGGAGTTGATCGTCGTTTCGACTTCCACATCAAGACGGACAAGATGGCATACCTGAGCGACTATGCACACCATCCTGAGGAGATACGCTGCAGCCTGGAAAGTTTGCGTGAGCTCTATCGTGGCCGTCGCATCAAAGCCATCTTCCAGCCCCATCTCTATACCCGCACCCGTGACTTCTACCGTGAGTTTGCAGATGCTCTCTCGTTGGTTGATGATGTCTGCATCGTGGATATCTATCCGGCACGCGAGGAACCCATCCCAGGTGTGACCAGTGCCCTTATCTACGATAATCTCAGGCCAGGCATCAAACGGCAGATGTGCTGCAAAGATGAAATACTCGATGTGGTACGGCAGGGAGGTTTCGATGTGCTCGTCACGTTGGGGGCAGGCGATATTGAGAACTATGCTCCACAGATAACAAAAATACTGAAACCACTATCATGAAGACAGCTTTTAAGATATTCTTGCTTCTGGCAGTCGTAGGCTATCTTGTCTATGTCATCTATAATTTCTCTGCTAAGGCAGAGGACAGGGTGTGCGAGGGCATTAACGTCGAGATTATTGACAGTATCCCCGATGGTTTCATAACAGGTGACTACGTACGTTCCGTCTTGACACGGAACAAGATATCGCCCGTTGGGATGAAGATAAGCGATGTCAACTTGGAGCAGATAGAGCGGGTGATGCTTGAGGAGTCGCACATTGAAAGTGCCTCGTGTTACTATAATGCTGCAGGCAGACTTTGCATCAAGGTGGTGCCCCAACAGCCCGTGTTGCATGTCATCAACCAGAAGGGCGAGGACTACTACTTGTCTAGCACGGGCCTGACAATGCCAACTGCCGACTTCAATGTCGATTTGTGTGTCGCTACGGGTGATGTGTCGAAGAAGTTTGCTTCCGAGCATCTTCTGGAGCTTGCACGGTTCATTCACGACGATCTCTTCTGGAGTGAGCAGATAGAGCAGATACACGTTGTCAGCCCAGATCAGATAGAGCTGTATCCTCGTGTAGGGCAGCATGTTATCGAACTGGGCAGTGTCGATGACTTCCGCGAGAAGTTCAACCGTCTGCGCACCTTCTACCGCGAGGGACTGGAACGTGTAGGATGGAACAAATATAGGAAAATTAGTCTGGCGTATGATGGCCAGGTAGTATGTACTAAAGCCAACAACAAAAAAAATTAGTGATATGGGATTAGAAAAAGACATTATCATCGCCGTAGAGCTGGCATCGACAGCTATACGCGCCATCGCAGGCAAGAGAGAACCCGACGGTAGCATGCAGGTACTTGCCTTTGCCCAGGAAGAAGCGTCAAACACAATTCGCAAGGGTGTCATCGACAACATCGACAAGACGACCCAGGCGCTGACACGTGTCATCAGCAAACTGAACGACAAGTTGGGCGTCCGGGTCAACAGCATCTATGTTGGCTTGGGCGGTCAGTCGTTGCGCTCTGTGCACAACCGTGTATTATTGCAGTTCGATGGTCTCGAACTCCTCTCGCACAAGACCATCGACAAAATGCGCGACACCAACAGCGGTGTCGTCTATCCCAATGCCGAGATTAAGGAGGTTGTGCCGCAGGAGTTCACCATCGGTAGCCGCAGTGTTGTTGATCCAGTAGGTATGCAAGCAGAGATGCTCGAAGCCAACTTTATCAATATCGTTGCCCGTCCCACACTCGAGGAGAACATCCGCAAATGTGCGGCTGCAGCCGGTCTGGAGGTTCAGGAAGTACTTATTTCGCCTCTGTGTGAGGCAAATGCCCTGCTTACGGCCAACGAAAAGCGTTCTGGTTGTGCGCTGGTCAATATGGGTGCTGATACCACCACGGTGAGTGTCTATGTCAACAATATCCTGCGTCATCTCTGTGTCATTCCTCTTGGAGGCTCGAATGTGACGAGCGATATCACCAGCCTCAAGGTGGAAGCTGAGGAGGCCGAGGAACTGAAGAAGAAGTACGGCACGGCTTATCGCTCTGACAACGAAGACAAGACCGGACAGAAAATCAATTTGAGCTTCGACCGCACGGAGGATGAAGAGAAGCTACAGGAGATAGTCGAGGCCCGCTACGAGGAGATTATCGCCAACGTATGCCACCACATCTCAGCCTATAAGGACAAGATGCTTTCGGGCATTATTGTGACGGGTGGAGCGGCTCGAATTCCAGAACTAGCCAAGGCCTTTTCCAGACAGACGGGGGGCGACCTCAATGTGCGCATTATGAAGGGCCTGCCAGAAAACGTCACCATCTCCTTCGGGCTGCAGGTAGGTGACCCCGATCGCCTCTATACCCTCTATGGCTTACTGTTGGCAGGCAAGGAGAATTGTGTCGGTGAGGCTTCCAAGAGTCCCGCTCAGGATTTGTTTGACTTTGTTGAGAAAGAACCAGAAGAACCGAAAGAGGAACCGAAGGAGCCTGAAACGCATGAAACTCAGAAATCTCCGGAAAGTCAGGATAAGCCCAAGAAGCCATCCGCAATCAGTCGCGTTTGGAACAAATTTGTGGATTTGCTTTCCGATGAAGCCAACGATGAAAATGTATAACATTACCTTAAAACGATACAGCTATGGCAGAAGAAAATAACATACAGCCTATTGGCGGCATTAACTTTAATTTCCACCAGACAGAGAATCCTTGTATCATCAAGGTAGTGGGTGTAGGTGGTGGTGGCGGCAATGCCATCAATCATATGTACCGCGAAGGCATACACGAAGTGACGTATGTCGTGTGCAATACGGACAAGAAGGCACTCAGCGACTCTCCTGTCCCCAATCACTTGCAGTTGGGTAAGGATGGCCTTGGTGCAGGTAATAACCCTGTTGTGGGTCGCCAGCGTGCCGAAGAGAGCATCGACGATATCCGCGAGATGCTCAACGACGGCACACGCATGGTGTTTATCACGGCAGGTATGGGCGGTGGTACAGGTACTGGTGCAGCCCCTGTTATCGCACAGTGTGCCAAGGATGCAGGCATTCTGACTGTCGGTATCGTCACCATTCCCTTCAAGTTCGAGGGCAACAAGAAAATCAACCAGGCCCTGGATGGTGTGGAGGAGATAGCCAAGCATGTAGATGCTCTGCTGGTGATTAATAACGAACGTCTGCGTGAGATTTATCCCGAGTTGACCGTCATCAATGCCTTTGCTAAAGCGGATGATACCTTGAGTATTGCTGCCAAGAGCATTGCGGAGATTATCACCATGCACGGCACCATCAACCTGGACTTCCAGGATGTTACAACGGTGCTCAAGGACGGTGGCGTAGCCATCATGAGTACTGGCTATGGTGAGGGTGAGAACCGTGTCACAAAGGCTATCGACGAGGCCCTCAACAGCCCGTTGCTCAACAACAATGACATCTTCAATTCCCGCAAGGTGCTGCTCAATATCAACTTCTGTAGCGAGAACGAGACAGGCAACCTGATGATGGAGGAGATGAACGAGGTGAACGACTTCATGAGCCGTTTCCGCAAGGATGTGGAGGTGAAGTGGGGCTTGGCTACCGACAGTTCGCTGGGCGATAAGGTGAAGATCACGTTGCTTGCCACAGGCTTCGGTTTGCAGAATGTGCCGGGTGTTCGGGGCATTGTGGAGCAGAAGGAGTTGGAGAAGACGGCAGTGGATCAGGAGCGCGAGGATTACAATGAGGAGCGTGCAGGCTTCTATTATGGCTCATCTACTGGTACACCGGTACGTCGTCGCCGTCACAACACCTATATCTTTAGCGACGAGGATCTCGACAACGAGGATATCATTTCTATGGTAGATGCCCGTCCGGCATATAACCGCACGAAGGACGAGATTAGTAAGATCAAGGAGAAGAGTTCACCCACACCGGAGTCTGAAACTCCGACAGTAGGGGTTCCGTTTAATCTCTAGTTAATTCTAGGCATCATAGTTTCTCCTAGGCATTCCTAGGCTATCCTAGGATTTCCCGCAGCACAGCCAGGGACCGCAGGTTGCGGAACTCTGGTACGTGCAGTTGATAATACGTTGTCAGGACATCCAGGATGCGGTTTCGCTGATGGCGGTTCAGGCGGAATTTGTGCATATTGCGCAGGTTCATCCGGAGCAGTTTAGGTAGCACGGTTGCTTCCTCTCCTTTGAGGAAGGAGCCGTGTTGCGGTTCTGTGTCGGTTTTCACCCCGTCGTGCAGGTCGAAGTAGGGTAGGGTTTCCCTGCCCTTTATATTAGGCCAGAAGCCCAGATAATGTGTCAGGCGGATGAGGAAGGCCACATGGAAGTTGGCCAGTCCTTCGTGGGCAGCATCGAACCACTGCAGGCTGTATATTATATAATGGTAGAGGTCCTCGTTCTGTACTTCGCTGCGCAGTGCGTTGTGCAGGAACTCCGAGAGGAACAGCGCCACCGCCTCCTTGATGGGGTCGTAGGGTAGGGAGGTGTAGCAATGGGCGATGTGCAGCTCCTGAATCCTTTGCAAAGACACCGACGGACGGTAGTCGAATACCAGTTCCACCATGTTGAGAGGGCGCAGTAGAGTGGCTTGTAAACCACCTTTACGCTGCTGTCTGCGGTCCCGTACCAGGAAGGGTAGGCTGCCTCGCGACAGGGTAAAGATGTCCACAATGGCGCTGTCGTCATTGTAGCGGTTATAATGTAGTACGATTCCCTGTGTTGTTTCGAGCATAGACCCCCTCTAACTCCCCCTTTATGGGGAGGATTGATAGAATTTTATATAGGCTCTTATAGCATACAAAGGTAGCAAAAAACAGCCAATCAGGAAGCCTGAAACAGGAAAAATGCGATGGTAGGGACATTTTTCCCTGAAATAATTTTGTCAGTCGGAGAAAATGTTATACCTTTGCACCCGCAATTGAGCCGCCATGCTCGAAAGCACTGGCAAAAAAGCCGAAGGTAGGGTCCCTTCGTCTATCGGTTAGGACGAGAGATTTTCATTCTCTAAAGAGGAGTTCGACTCTCCTAGGGACTACAAAAAAGAAAAGTTAAAGTATTAAAAAGTTATAATATAAAGATGGCTAATCACAAATCATCAATGAAGCGCATCCGCCAGGAGGAGAAAAGACGTCTCCACAACAGGTACTATGCAAAGACCATGCGTAATGCGGTGCGCAAGCTTCGTGCTACGACCGATAAGGCCGCTGCACTCGAGATGTATCCCAGCGTTCAGAAAGCTCTTGACAAACTTGCAAAGATCAAGGTTATTCACAAGAACAAGGCTTCCAACCTGAAGAGCAAGCTGGCACAGTACATCCAGAAGCTCGGCTAACAAGCCACAATCTTTTCGCTATAACGGATAAAGGCAGCTCGATGAGCTGCCTTTATTAGTTCCTGGTTCCTAGGATTGCCTAGGAGAACCTAGGATTACCTAGGCCCAATGAGGCCAATTGAATGATGCATAGGTGCGCCTATGCATCAATATTCGCGAAGGTGGCGTTCTTTTCGATGAATTCGCGGCGGGGACCGACATCTTCGCCCATCAGCATGGAGAAGACATAGTCTGCTTCTGCTGCATCATCGATGGTTACCTGCTTCAGACGGCGCTGTTCGGGGTCCATCGTGGTCTCCCACAGCTGCTTGGGATTCATCTCACCGAGACCTTTATAGCGCTGTGTGTGCAACTTGGTGTCATCTGCATCGCCATTGCAGTAGGTCTGTATGAAGCGGATACGCGCGTCCTCGTCGTAGCAATACTCCTCAATCTTGCCATAGGTGCAGCGATAGAGTGGGGGCGTGGCGATGTAAAGGCGTCCGTCCTTGATGAGCTGTGGCATGTAGCGGAAGAAGAGTGTCATGAGCAGGGTGTCGATGTGCGAGCCATCGACGTCAGCATCGGTCATGATGATGGTCTTGTAGTAACGCAGCTTTTCGTAGTTGGCCTCCTTGTAGTCATCGGGATTGAGTCCGAACTTCACACCCAGGGCCTGGATGATGTTGTTCACCTCCTCGTGCTCGAAGGCCTTGTTCCACATGACGCGTTCCACGTTGAAAATCTTACCTCGGATGGGCAGGATGGCCTGGAAGTGACGGTTACGTCCCTGCTTTGCTGAGCCGCCTGCGGAGTCACCCTCGACAATGAACAGCTCTGCGTTGGCAGGATCTTTGTCCGAGCAGTCCGCCAGTTTTCCGGGCAGTCCGCCGCCGCTCATCGGGCTCTTGCGCTGCACGTTCTCGCGAGCCTTGCGGGCTGCCACACGAGCCTGAGCTGCCAGCAGCACCTTATCCACGATGAGCTTTGCCTCACGCGGATGCTCTTCGAGGTAGTTCGTAAGTGCCTCGCCCACAGCCATCTGCACGGCACCAGCCACTTCGCTGTTGCCCAGCTTGGTCTTCGTCTGACCCTCGAACTGCGGTTCTGCCACCTTAATGGAGATGACGGCTGTGAGGCCCTCGCGGAAGTCCTCGCCGCTGATTTCCACGTTGTTCTTTGCCATCTTCTCCAGTTCCTTGTCGTATTTCTCTTCCGCGTACTTTTTCAGGACACGGGTGAGTGCCATACGGAAGCCCTGCAGGTGCGTGCCGCCCTCGATGGTGTTGATGTTGTTGACGTAGGAGTGGAGGTTCTCGTTGAAACCGATGTTATACATGATGGCAACCTCTATGGGTGTGCCCTGCTTCTCGGTATTGAGGTAGATGACGTCGTCGAAGAGGTGCGTACGGCTGCTGTCAATATAGCGGACAAAGTCCTTCACACCGCCTTCACTGTAGAATTTTTCTGTCTTCGTGTTGCCCTCTTCATCAGGCCTCAGGTCCGTCAAAGTGATGGTGATACCGGCGTTCAGGTAAGCCAACTCGCGCATACGGTTGGCCAGGATGTCATACTTATATGTAGTCGTCGTGAAGATTGTCTTGTCGGGCCAGAACTGCTGGCGTGTGCCACGCAGGTCGGTGGTACCAATTACCTCGACCCCCGTCACGGGTTTGCCGATGCTGTACTCCTGCTGGTATATCTTGCCGTCGCGATAGACCTGGCTTATCATTTTTGATGACAAAGCGTTCACGCAGCTGACACCCACACCGTGCAGACCGCCGGAGACCTTGTAGCTGCCCTTGTCGAACTTACCGCCGGCATGCAGAACTGTCATGACAACTTCCAGGGCACTCTTGTGCTCCTTTTCGTGCATGTCGACGGGGATGCCTCGACCGTTGTCCTGAACTGTGATGCTGTTGTCCTCGTTGATGGTCACTTCGATGTGTGTGCAGTAGCCAGCCAAGGCCTCGTCGATAGAGTTATCTACGGTTTCATATACCAGGTGGTGCAAGCCTTTCTCGCTGATGTCTCCAATGTACATGGCGGGGCGTTTACGCACTGCTTCCAGTCCTTCCAGGACCTGTATATTGGAGGCACTGTATTCCTGTGGGTTCTTTCCGATTTCTTCCATTCCTTTTTAACTTTCAGCCAGCTCTGCCGGCTTAACTTTTTTTATTTTCGGGCACAAAGGTACGACTTTTTTCCCACATTTGCAAACAAATGTGAGAGAAAAATTTCGAGTAGCTGCCTGATGTGGTAAAAAAGTGCGAAAAATCTTTACAAAATTATCCAGGATTTCCTAGAATCCCCGAGGATAGCCTAGAATTTCCTAGGATGACCTAGGTCTGCCTATGTTTCCTAGGGGAAAAAGGCCCGAAAATAGGGCTTTTGGGCCGTGAAGTGTTAAATAAGGTTAAAAAATGGGGGGGGGTAGCGAAAGTTTTTTTAGAAACAGGCTGAATTCCAGAAAATAATCGTAACTTTGCAACCTGCAATGTGTGCGTATGCGTGCACACACCCTCGTATAGAATAATGTTACGCGTACGCACGAGAGCGGGTGGAACCGAGAAATTGAAAGCCCGCATCTGGAGGAAAGGAAGAGTTTGATGACACTAAAAAAGAACACAGGAAGAAAGATACTTCGCAACATGCGCCCCACCGTACTGCAGCAATGCGGTTTTGCGGAACGGATATTGCCGTTCCTTGTGGCTTTTGTTTTCTCTCTGAATGTTCTTAGTGCTCTGAGTTCTCCAGAGTATCCGGAATTCCCTGAATCTTCGAGTCCTTCTCAAACTCCTCTCGACTCTGCTTTCTATGCCCGCTATCCATACGTCATCGTCATCAACGAGGGTGATGATGTTGAAATCAGCGACGACGATTTCTATCGCAATGCTGCATCGGTGCAATTCAAGTCATCTAAGTATGATTTGCCTGCCGAGGACTTGGTAGTTAGGGAGTTGCGCGAGACGGTGCTTCCACAGATACGTCGCGACAGCCTGAAGGTTGTGCGTGTGAAATTGCGTGGTGCAGCGTCCCCTGAAGGTGAGTTGGTTTTAAACCGTTTTCTTAGCGAGAAGCGTCAGCTGGCCCTCTACGACTTCGTACGTGAGGACATGCAGATACCACAGGGCGACAGCCTTGTGCTCGAGACTGCCACTGAGGACTACAACTACCTCTACAGACAGATGGTCCAGAACGACGACCCCGACAGCGAGAAGGTTAAGGACGTGCTCGACAAGTACTTGCCAAGCGAGCAGTACACACGTTTGAAAGGTGCATTGCAGACCATCGACGACGGACGTTTATGGCGTCGTATGTTCGCCACCTATTTCCCATCGCTGCGAGCTGTCCGTATGTTCATTGTCTGCCAGCGCAAACCGGAACCGAAACCAGTTGAGGAGATAAGCCCCATAAAGCCAATAAGCCCAACCGAGGAAGAGCCCGAGTCTTGGATAGAACAATACCCGCGTCGCGAGTTGCTGTCGGTAAAGACCAACCTGCTGTTCTACGGCATTTATATGCCGGGTTACAACCGCTGGTGTCCCATCCCCAATGTCGCTGTCGAATACTACCCCTTGCGGGGACACTTCACTTACGGCGCCTCGTTCGACTTCCCCTGGTGGCAGAACTATGCCGGGCACAAATATTTCCAGGTGCGCAACTACCAGGTGGAGGCGCGCTACTACCTTCGCAGCGGCAACATAGACCGTCGTCCGGAGGGCAAGGGCGCAGCCTATAGGGGCTGGTACCTACAGGCCTACGGAAACGTTGCACTCTTCGGTATCTGCTTCGACGAGAACAGAGGCTGGGAGGGCGAAGGCCTGGGTGGCGGCATAGGTGTCGGTTATGTGATGCCCCTCACCAAGAAGGGTCATTGGAAACTGGAGTTCCAGCTGCAAGGCGGTGTGTTCTACTGCGGCTATGATCCCTACCAGTACGAGAATCCCGTCAACCCGACCTATCGTGACGGTCTCTACTACTACAAGTGGACACAGAAAGCCTCGCTCTTCAGGGAGCGCCAGTACCGCTTTACATGGATAGGTCCCACCAGGGTGGGCATCACTTTGAGCTACGACCTCGTTTACCGCAAGGCCCGCAAGAAGACGAACGGCATCCGCATTACAGAGCCTGCCAAGCCCACCAAACGCTATAATCCCTTCGTGCCCTACGAGAGGGAGCTGAAAGGAGGTAGCAAATGAGGAAATGGTGGATCCCCCAGCCCCCTTTAGGGAGAGGTACTATGAAAATAGTGCTGATGGTAATGATGAGCCTGGTGAGCCTCACGGGTTGCTACCGCGAGCCGTACTTGCACCTCTATGATGTGGATGCACCGGTTGTCGAGCTGCCTATAGTCGAGCTCCGACTCGACCTCTATTGGGACTATGAACTCAACCTCGGTATCAACTACAACTGGCGGGAAGAGTGGTACTATGGATGGGACGACGAAGATAGGCGTATCTTCGGAGAACTGGAATATGAAGAGCCCACGAACTTCTTTCTGCGCCGCTACTACACGGGAAGTAATCGGTTTGGGAAGCGCATCTTCAAGCGCGAGGCATACGTGATGGGAAGAACATTCCGCAGCTCCTACGACTGGGGCTTTTGGGACATTCTGGCCTGGAACGACATCAAGACCATCGACGGTGTGCAGAGCTTGCATTTCAACGAGTCTGACGTGCTCGACGAACCCGTGATTGCCTACACCAACCAGACTATGAACACTTCTCGTTACTATGCGCCCAAATACCAGAACTCGTTCTGGGAACCCGAGCAGCTCTTCTCTGCATGCGAAAACGGCATTGAGATCAGCGAGAACCTGGAGGGGTTCACCTATGATTCGGAAAACAACGTGTGGGTGAGAATGCTGGACATGTCCCTCGAACCCATCACATACATCTATCTGCCGCAGGTTATCCTGCGCCACAACAACGGACGCATCACGCTGGTGCCCGGCGTAGCCAACCTCTCCGGAATGGCCCGCTCTACAAACGTCAACACCGGTGTTGCAGGAACAGACCCTATCGCCGTCAACTTCAATATGCGACTGAAGAACAACAAGGAATGGAAGGAAGGAGAGATAGTGGATATCGTCGGTGGACGAATGATGACCTTCGGTATCTGTGGACAGAACGCCAACCGCGTTTCGCGTGCGGAGGACAGTTTCGACAAGGAGCATCACTACATGGACGTGATGATGCAGTTCTACAACGGTATGGACTCGACCTTCGTGTTCGACGTTACCGATCAGGTGCGCAAGCGTTACAAGGGTGGTGTCATCACCGTGGTGCTGGATATGGATACCGTACCAATCCCCAAACGTTCCGGTGGCTCCGGCTTCAATGCCGTAGTGAAGGACATCGAGGACGGAGGAACATGGGAGTTTGAGATGTAGTCCGCCGAGGCGGAAATTCAAAATTCAAAATTCAAAAATGAGAACTGAAATAAAATATTAACTAGAAAAAACCTAACAGACATGAGTAAAACATTTACGCGAAAAAAACCGAAGAATTTTTCCCTGCCTAGGAAAAAATATTTTCTTGGCTAGGGAGAAAGATTTTCCTAGTTAGGGAGTAAAAACTTCCAGGCTGGGGGCAAAAAAACCAAAAACGAAAAAAATAAACAAAATAATAACTTTCAAATTTTTAAGATTATGAGAAAAAATTATGTGATTCTCGCAGCTGTGACTGGCATGACCCTCGTCAGCTGCACGAACCAAGAGTATCTGGGAGATGTTGGAACCACTACTCTGGAAACTGAACAAGGTTCTGCAATCACCTTTGGTGGCTATGCGGGAAAAATGACCCGTAATGACTTTACGGGTGGAGAGGCTGCGTCTAAACTAGGAAGCGAATTCAAAGTGTATGGTGTAAAACAGAACAGGACTACAGCCACCAATTATGACCTGGTATTCCCAAACTTCACCGTACAGTACGGCACTGATAAAGAAAACAATGCTGAATACAACAATGGTTGGTATTATAGTGGAATAGGTTCTCAAACCATCAGATATTGGGACTATTCTTCTGGCAACTACCATTTTGTTGCCGGCAGCCCTGTCACAAATTTCACCTTTGCACCAAATGGATCAACAGGTGACATAGCAACAGCAACTGTAACAGGTTTGGGTGGACGTCTTAATCACACTACCACTGTGGCTTCCACCCTTGCCCCAGTATATATTGCCGATCCCAAAATTGTAGCAAAGGCTAACTATCAGAATGAAGTGGAATTCACCTTCAGCTCTATGCAGTCAAAGGTGAGAGTGGGTATTTACGAGACCATTCCTGGTTACAAGATTACCAGCATCCAGTTCTATAACAATGCTGCTACGCCATCCGCAAGTAATTACATTACCCTGAATGGAACCTCTGGATATTTCCAGGGAAGTTCTTCTGCCACTGGAACTGTAACCTATGACTGGACAACACCTAAGTATACCTTTGAATATACTTCATCCACTATATCTTCTGACAAATGCTGGGAAGGTGGACAATTCACTTCAGGCGTTCCTGCCACCACATCTGCAGCAACGAATCTGTATGGTGAAGAAAGCGACATGGCTTCTGATGGTTATTTCATTGTAATGCCTACTCCTTCTGGTACAGCCGCTGCTGCTCTCACTATTAAGTGCGACTACGTCTTGAAGTCACTTGATAATGTTGATGAGATTCATGTAACTGGTGCTACTGCAACCATTCCTGCAGACTATACAAAGTGGGCTCCCAACACCGCCTACACCTATCTGTTCAAGATTTCTGATAACACCAATGGTACCACAGGTGATCCCAACAATCCCGAAGATCCTGCAGGTCTCTATCCTATCACTTTCGATGCTGTTGTTGTTAATTATGCAGATGCAGGTCAGAATGTCGGTACAGAGACAACTTTCTCAACTCCCAGCATCACAGTATATCAGGATGGTGACGTTGTTACAAATGGCATTACATACAAGACTGGCACTGTTACTGTCAAAGCATACGAGGGTACAGCTGATGTAACATCAACCGCCACATGGTCATATACAACAATTGATACAAGTACAACACCGTATGACTATACTAAGGATTATGAGCACTTAGGTGCTTCTGGTGCAGCAACATCATGGACATCTGGCGCTTTAACCTCGGTTACAAATGGCAATACTTATGTAATCAAGGCTAAGACAACTAACGGCACAGCTTACTTTGTTCTCGTCGTAGGTGCAGTTGAGGAAGGTCCAGCTAATTCATAATCTTGAAATTATCTATGATAATAAAAGCCTACCTAGGTTTTTCGCTTTGCTCAAGCGGCAAAGCCGGAACGACTCCATAGGCTGGAAAATAAAAACTCTGATGCGGTTCGACTCCGCATCAGAGTACAAAGAAAAAAGAAAAATAGAGGCCGGGCCTTGACCAGACAAAGAATACAACAATTGAAAATAAAACATCTAATTATGAAAAGAAACTTTTTTATCCTTGCAGTTGTCACTTGCGCAGTGTTCGCTAGCTGCACTAACAATGACTTTGTGGGAAGTGAACCAGACACCTCATCGCAAGGAGTAGAAAACGCCATCACCTTCGGTAGTGGCTTAAAAGCTGTAACGAGAGCAACCAACAATACAGGAGCAACCCCTGCTGCGATGCTTGACAACCACTTCAAGGTATTGGGTGTGAAGAATGTTTCTTCAGCGTGGTCACCTGTATTCGTAAACTATATTGTGTGGAATAACACCACTGCCACAGCATCTAATCCTGATGCTGATTGGGAATATGTTGGAACCACCAGCCAAACCTATGGTGCTGACAACACCCCCCTTCCCTCTCAGCAGTACATCAAGTATTGGGACCAGAGTGCTACCAACTACCACTTCGTGGCTGGTTCGCCTGCATCAAGCTTCACGTTTAATACAAACGACAATGATATCGTTTCCGCTACCGTAACTGGTATTGCAGGTCATATCAATGCCAACACAGGAACTGCTCTTACGACGAATCCCGTCTATATTGCCCAGCCTTTGGATATTACCAAAACCAGTGGTAATTATAACGGTGAAGTCTCCTTCAACTTCATCCGCCAGCAGTCATTCGTTCGCGTTGGTGTTTACGAGACCATTTCTGGCTATAAGATTACTAACATCGAGTTCTATCCATACGATGAAAGTAGTGATGCATGGGGTACGACACCCTCTAACTACATCACATTAGCCTCCCAAACGGCTAAATACTTCACAGGTTCTGCTGATGCACAAGCATCTATTACCTATACTTGGACAGGAACTGGTGCTCCCAAATATACTTACACTTATGAAAGTGGTTTAACCCAGCAAAAGAACTGGTATGGTGGTAAACTTGCTGACGGTGTAAAAGCCACTACTTCTATTGTAAACGCTACCACCACAATTGCTAATCTCTATGGTACTGACGGCGATATAAATACAGACAACGGATACTTCACCGTTATGCCTTCTGCATCAACAACAGGTCAACCCATCCTCATAAAGTGTAACTACACATTAGAGTCCCTCGATAACAGTGGTGAGAAGATAAATATTACGAATGCTACTGCTGCTATCCCAGCCGATTACACAGTTTGGAAACCCAACACCAGCTACACCTATCTGTTCAAGATTACCGACAGCAACCTCTGTCCCATCACTTTTGATGCCGTAGTAGTAGCTGCTGCTGATGCAGAAGGTACTACCACAACCGTTTCTGCTCCTAGCATTACCGTTTACCAGGCTGGTAGTGTAGTAACAGGCGGTATTACATATAAAGCAGGTGCCGTTACCGTAACAGCTATGGAAGGAACTACAAATGTGACAGATGCTACGGATACAAAATGGTATTATGTTGAACTTGCTAGCGCGGACTTTGACTATTCCAAGGATTATGAGAATTTAGGTAATGTTTCAGCAACTGATCCAGTTAAGACAACTTGGACGTCAGGGAAACTTACAACAGTTGCTGATGGCAAGACATATATAATAAAGTGTACCACCGCAAATGGTACTGCTTACTTCGTACTGGTAGTAGGTGCCGCAGAAGTAGGTCCAACTAACTAATTTATAAAACACCAAGCAACCCTTAAAATAAATAATGTTTTAACGAGGACGGTTCCTCAAGCAAAAATTGAAAATAAGTATTAACAATAAAAAACAAATCGTTATGAAGAAGAAACATTTATTCCTCGCAGCAACAGCAATATTCATAGCTAGTTGCTCAGACAATTCTTACTTGGGAGACCAAGCGACTATCGGAGAAGGCGTAGGCGGTCCTATTAGCTTTAATATGAGCACGCCAGCCTTGACTCGTGGAGAGCAAGACCACACAACCTCTGCAGCTACGCTGAACAACCAGTTCGTTGTATGGGGTGAAAAGAGTAATGCAGCTGAAACATCCGCTGCAGGAACTCCTGTTTTCATCAATTATGTGGTAAATTACGGAGCTTCCACAGCCGGAAAAACTGAGTCAAACTCTCATGATTGGGAGTATGTGGGTCAGACTCGGTATACAGATGATAAAGTTGGTACAACAGGGTGGAGTAGTACCGCTCCCACAATCACAGAACAGACCATCAAGTACTGGGACTTCACTAACAAGTACTACACCTTCACAGCCTTTTCTGCTAAGTCTACAGATATCACAAACGGTAATGTAATTGTTACAAAGAACGTTACAGGCACTTCTACTGCTTATGAAAAAGGTTATACGGTGGCGGTGAAATCTGCTGCTAGCATTGGCGACATATATTTCTCAGACCGCACTTTGGTGGAGGCAACTTCTCCTATGACCAGTGCTGTAACCCTCAAATTCCGCAACCTCCAGTCACGTGTCCGTTTCGGATTCTATGAGACCGTCCCTGGTTACAGCGTAAAAATCACCGATGTGAAATTCAACAATGCATCCCACACAACAAATGCAGCAGGCAACTTCGGTGTTGACTGTAAGGGATCAACCACAGGAACAGGAGCAGTCGTTGTTGCTGGAACCAACACCTCTTTTACTGTGACCTACGATGATGGTTCGGTTATCACTGACAATAAGAACAAAGCAAAGGTAGCTGTAGCAGGTTCAAACACTCAGGATTATCTATCAACGACTGCAACAAGTTTCTTTGGCACTACGCTTGGCATAACCTCCGATGATCGCACTTGGGAGAATGGTGGCAACTATACCACAATCCTGCCAAATCCATCGAACACTATCGACCTCACTCTGACTATCAGCTATACGCTCACTTCTACCGATGGTTCAGGCGAGACAATAGACATTACAGATGCGACAGCCAAAGTTCCAGCCGTATATGCACAATGGCAGGCGAACTACGCTTATACCTATCTGTTCAAGATTAGCGACAACTTCGACGGTCTCTATCCCATCACCTTCGATGCTGTTGTAGTTGAAGACGAGGCAGGTAAACAAGAGACCATCACAACAGTAAGTGAGCCAAGCATTACAACTTATGCTAAGGGTGTCAATCCGACAACTGTTGCAACGGCTGAATATCCAACCGGCAGCAACATTTATGTTACGGTAGATAACAACGGCACTGTAGAGACGTTGAGTGCATCAAATGCTAAACTCTATCTTGTGACTAACGACACAGGTACTGGTACTGCTACTCAGGCAATTACTGAAGGAAGCGTAGCTAATGCACTGGCTCATGGTACAAAGGATGATGATACCGACCCAAAAACTTGGACTGTCACTGGTGTAGGCATGAAGGATCTAGTAGTCACAACGGTCGGTGTGCCAACGCTCTCATACGTCTCAACGATTCCTGCAACAGATTCACCCACGGGTGTTGCAATTACTGTAAATGGTGCTGAGTTCACACCTGCAGTTCCAACGTATACTGCAGTAACCCCAGTTGGCACAGAGAATCCCCAAACAGAAGGATGGTATGAAGAATCAGGAGGAAACAAGACGCTTACCACAGACACAACAGTAGACGGTACCAAGACCTACTACACGAAGACCTCTGGTGCTGGCTACTATGCTTTCGAGTACACAGCCAATTATGTAAAGGCAACAGGTACATATGATTCAAGTGTAACATATTATACTGACGCTACAGGTGGAACACAAGTTGACGCCACTGGATTTGGTACAACTACAGACGTAAGTTCTTACTATATTTCAGCTGGTGCAACTCCTGCTAAGTACTACAAGGTCATCAAGGTAGTAGAATAATCCTCTCTAAAGCTCATCGGGGATTTCCCCCGGTGAGCTGGCCGGGAGGTTCGGAGATGAGACGTAGATGGCTCGTAGATGACTCGAAGAAGAAAAGCTTATGACAATTGACAATTGATAATTGAAAATTGATAACGGGGAGTAGATGAAGAAAGAACTACCGATAGGCGTACAGACCTTTGAAAAGATAATCAAAGGAAACTATAAGTACGTAGATAAGACGGCTCTTGTTTACAAGATGGCCCATGAATACAGCTATGTATTCCTGAGCCGGCCGCGTCGTTTCGGTAAGTCGTTGCTGATGAGCACGCTGGAAGCCTACTTCGGAGGGCGCAAGGACCTGTTCGAGGGACTGAAAATTATGGAGCTGGAACAGGAATGGACAAAGTACCCCGTGTTCCATCTCGATCTGAATGCGAACAAGTACGAGACACCAGAGAGCCTGGTGGAGGAACTGAATCAATTCCTCGTTTCGCATGAAAAGAAATATGGGACAGATTCTACAGAGAAGTCCCTCGCTATGCGTTTCAGTGGCTTGATACAGCGTGCTGCAGAGCAGGAGGGCCACCCTGTTGTCATCCTGGTTGATGAGTACGATAAGCCTATGCTCAATGCCATCGGTAACCCGCAGTTGCAGGAGGCATTCCGCAGCGAGCTGAAAGCGTTCTACTCCGTGCTGAAGTCGCAGGACCGCTACATCAAATTCGCATTCCTGACCGGTGTCACCAAGTTCGGAAAGGCTGCGATTGAACGAGAGCAGAGTGGAGCTTGCTCCAACTATGCCGAGTGTGAGCAGGCTCGACCAAAGGTCAAAATCAGCGTGTTCAGCGACCTGAACCATCTTGCAGACATCTCCATGTCAGAAGACTTCGAGACGATATGCGGCTTCACTGAGCAGGAGATACGTGGCAACTTCAACGATGAGATGGCTGCACTGGCCCATAAGAACGACGTCTCTATTGAAGAAGCCTACTCACAGCTCAGAGAGAACTACGACGGTTACCACTTCAATCGTTTCCAGACAGAGGGTATGTACAACCCCTTCAGCGTGCTCTTCACATTCAAGAACCTGAGATTCAATGACTACTGGTTCGAGACGGGTACGCCTACCTATCTGGTGACGTTGCTGCGGAACTTCAACTACCAGCTAGACGAGCTGACGCAAGAACAGGTGACGGCGGACGTGCTGAACAGCATTGACCCCTCGTCGCAGAACCCCATCCCGGTCATCTACCAGAGCGGTTACCTGACCATCAGCGGCTACGACGAGGAGTTCGAGCTTTACAGTCTGGACTTCCCCAACCGGGAGGTGGAACGCGGCTTCACCCGCTTCCTCATCCCCTACTACACACCGATGACGGAGAACAACGGACCTGCCACCATAACTCAGTTGGTGCGCGACATTCGCAGCGGCAATGTCGAGGCGTTCATGCAGCGTCTGCAGGCCATCTTTGCTGATACCGATTACAGGATAGTTGGCAAGCGCGAACTTTACTTCCAGAATGCAGTAACCGTCATCTTTAAGATGCTGGGCTTCAATGTCCAGACCGAGCGGCCTGCCAACGGAGGACGCATGGACATGATCCTGCAGACAGGCTCGTACATTTATATAATAGAATTCAAGATAGATAAGTCGGCACAGGAGGCACTCCAGCAAATCAAGGAGAAAGGTTACCACCTGCCTTTCACGACCGACCCACGTCCCACAATCCTGATAGGTGTAAACTTCTCCTCAGAGACAAGGGGCATCAGTGAGTGGATTTGGAAAAATGAAATGACAAAAAGCTAAAAAAGACCCAGTTGCCCTCTAGGGGCCAATGAGGCTCATGAGGACAATAGGGTCAATAAGAAAACAATGAAAGAGGCAGAAGGATTCCTTCCTAAGAAGGGTAATTATCGGGGACTCATCGTCTATCAGAAGGCGGAGTGCATCTACGATATTACCTTCTACTTCGCCCACACATACATGTTCGAGCGCAAGGACCGCACCGTCGATCAGATGGTGCAGGCCGCTCGCTCGGGCAAGCAGAACATCGCCGAAGGATGTGCTGCAGCTTCCACCTCAGCGGAGACGGAGCTGAAGCTCAACGGCGTGGCACGGGCAAGTATGAAGGAACTTCTGACTGATTACGAGGACTATCTGCGTACCCGCAGGCTGACCTTGTGGGACCTTAATGACCCACGAACCCGCCAGACGCAGGAGTTCTGCAAGGCGCACAACACTCCTGCCGACTACACTCGCGACATCGAGAAGCGCTCGGACGAAGCCATCGCGAACATCGCCATCACCCTTTTGCACCAGTTCGACAACATGATGGGCAAGTATATGGCCCGCCTGCAGAAGGACTTTGTGGAGAAGGGCGGCATCCGCGAGCAGATGACGGCCGCACGCCTGGGATACCGGGGAGACCAGAAAGCCCGCATCGCGGAGCTGGAGGCAGAGAACGCCCAGCTAAGAGCTCGCATCGCGGAGCTGGAGAAAGGAGGTGCCCAATGAGGCCAATGAGGCTAATAGGGCCAATGAGGCTTATGGGCCTTATAGGACTTATGGGCCTGGTGGGCTGCTCTGGCGAGCAGCAGGTGGCGGCACCGGTGGAGGAGACGCTTTCACCCATCGCTTTCTCTGCGAGCCAGCAACAGGAACAGGTCACCAGGGCAGGGTCTGGAACCCCGCTGGAGACATACACGAAATCTTTCAGGGTATGGGCCTACAAACATATGAATGACGGATCACAACAGACCGTGATGAACGAGTACCACGTGGACTGGGTAAATAATACAGCCGGCACCACAACCACCAACACGGACGGTTGGGAGTACGTCCTTCTGGGCTACCCCGACCAGAGCATCAAGTACTGGGACTTTAACGCTCAGGCTTATCGCTTCTTCGGTGTGGCAGAGATAGGCACTCCCGGTACGTGGGACAAGACACAGAGTGACGTCTATAAGTACACCTGTGTGGCCGATGCCACCAACGTGGGTGATGCACCGTTCTACACACGTCTCTGGTACTACGTCAACGATGTAAATGACTCCAACCACAAGTTTGGGAAGCCTGTGACGCTGGAGTTCGTCAGACCCTTTGCCGAGGTGCAGTTCCGGTTCACCTACTCCGACCCCAATGCTACTCCCAAGCCGATGCTGGAGGAACCCGACTTCCGTCCCAACACAGCAGGACAGCGTATCGCTACGCTGGGAACGGTGACCATCACCTTCCCCGTCACCATGACAGGGGGAACAAAAGAGAACTGGTCTTCAGAGCGCGACAATGCCAAGTATCTGCTATCCTTCACCAAGAAAGAAACCTGGTACACGGTGCTGCCCATCAAGGGGCAGGGTGATTACATCTTCAGGGTGACGGTGAACGGTGAGGACAAGACCTGTATCGTACCTGCGCAATATATGGAATGGGAGCCCGGCTACCGCTATACATATATATTTAAGGTAAACGACGAGGGCGGCTTGGAGTTGGATAATGTTGAGGTAGGAATAAAAAACTGGGAACCGGGAAAAAACGGACAACAACCTTTGTTTAACTGGTAAGACCCCCGAGGGGAAATTGATAATTAACAATTGACAATTGATAATTGAAGATTAAAAATTGAAAGCAGAAGCGACCATAGTAGGAAAGATGAGGAAGACCCCCCTGCCCTTCGGGCCCACCGTCGCAAATGAGGGATTTGCTCCCCTTTGTGGGGCCGGAGCCACATCCAGTGGCTCCTCTAAAGACCCCAGTCGCCCTTTAGGGGGAGAAAAGATGAGGCTTATAGGCCTAATAGGGCTTATGGGCCTTATGGGCCTGGTGGGATCGTGTACCTCTGATTTGGTTCAGTCTGTGGCTGCGCCAGAGCAGGAGCAGCAGGAGCTGGAACCGGAGCAGGGTCTGCCACTGGATGTGATGAGCTATGTGACGGAATATAAGGACTATGTGATGACCCGAACAGAGCCGGCTTGGGTACCTGCTGGCTTTACCACAGCTCCGGAGCATAAGGCTATTGGTGTCTTTTTCACTAAGGACGCTTCTGGAGGTAATCCTGCAAGCAATGAGGAGCGTCGTTTCTGGTACAACGACAATGGGACACCCGACAACACGGTGGATGACAATTGGTTCATCAGCGGCAAGGAAATGCCCCAGGGCGACTTTTATCTCTATGGTTTTATGCCCTACAATGCAGCGGACAACGTGACTGTCGCACCCAACACCACCTATGCAGAGGGGGCAACACTCTCCTTCAATAGACTGGGCAGCATAATGACCAAGGATATCTGCGTCCTGATAGGAGCTAAAGAAGGATCGAGTCCAACCGACCCAACCACATACGAGGAAGTTACCATTGCAGATGGAGAGTCAGTGGCAGGACTCTATGAAAAAGAGTCCGAGACTTTCAATCCGACTACGGATTTAACAGCTCAAAGCGGAAAGACATATTATGAGCGTAAGGATTTGAAGATAGGGCAGTTTGCCACCAAGATGAAGGCAAGCCAAAACAAGCTGTTCATGCTCTTCGAGCACATCTACGCCAAAGTGGACTTCTGCTTCCGTGTGGATGCGGAGTATGCGAAGCTGCGTACCATAAAACTGAAGGAGCTGACCCTGATGGCCTATACCTACACAAAGGGTGACCTGTCTGACCTAGTGGAGATGAAGAAGTACGGATTCATCAGCGTGGAGTTGAAAGCCAACACTACAGGGGCATCGCCTATCGTCAATAAAATTGTCTTTAACCTGGATAATAATTCAGGCGATATGGATCCGGTGCTTCTCTTCGAGGGCGAGGAAACACTACCATCGAGTGCTGATAAATATCCGGCAGATTATGAAGTTGAGGAACTTAGAGGAAAAGACAAATATACCGAGAGAACGGGCTTTGTGCCTTACTTCAATTTTACAGCAGACAATACAAAAGTACTCTATGTGTTGCGCAGCACCTACGATGTCTATGACAACAACAGAAGCACAGAACACCCCAACGGCAACCTGATTCGTTTGAACCAACAGGCAGAGAATATGATTGTTCCATACAACCTGTTCAACACATCGGAGCTGGAAGTTGGGAAAAGATATACGATACACCTGACTGTAAAACCCACATACCTATACGTGATGTCGGAGGAAGATATTGACAACCCAACGGTGGTACTGAATTAGACCCCCCTGCCCCCTTTAGGGGGAGGGATTGAAAATTGATAATTGAAAATTGAAAATGATATTTGAAACGACCATAAGAAGAGGATTTTGGGCCAATTGGGCTAATAGGGCTCATGGGCTCTTGCGGGTACTATTGTGCCTGGTCATGTTCAATGTTCAATGTTCAATGTTCAATGCCTTTGCGCAAATCAAGATTGGCGGCAATGTCTATGGCGGTGGTAACCAGGGCAACGTGGGCGGCAGCACCTCTGTGACGGTGAAGGCCGGCGATATAGGCGTGCGGCCTAGTGACGCAGACGAAGAAAAGGCTTTGCCGAATCCCAGGGGAAAGGTGTTTGGCGGTGCCCGTATGGCCAATGTGGGCGGCAACACCTTTGTGAACATCGATGGCGAGAATGCTACAGGTTACATCGTTGCCAACTATGTCTATGGCGGAAATGATATTGCCGGTACCATCGGTACGGCCGCAGCTGTGAATGAGGATTTGCCTAAGAAGACCGTAACAACGACAGACCCCACTACACAGGCAACGACTTCTACACAAGAGCCAATCCTTACAGCAGCTGCAGAAAACGGAGTTGATAAGACCTGGAACAGCTATGTGCGCATCAGCTCCAAGGCGACAGTAGCAGACAATAAGAAGATTTACATCGGTCAGCTCTTCGCCGGCGGTAATGGTGAATATGACTATAAATCCACACCAGTAACAACCGGTACAGGAGAGAATGCTGTAACAAAAGTCACCCACGAGATATACAAACTGCCAAGAACGGAGAATGACACGCCTATTGCTACTAAGGTCACGAATGAAGGAGAAGTTGGCTTTGTAGAACCCGAACTGGACAGGACCTACCTGGAGGTGCTTGGCGGCTCCATTGTCTATGCCTACGGCGGCGGTAACAATGCTACGGTAAAGGATAAGACAATCATCCATGTGGATAACCCCACCAATGTGGTGAACGAAATCATGGTTGATGCTACTACAGGCAAGGAAAGTAGTGCAGAGAACAGCAAAAATCTGCTCAGCACCGGTCGCTTCCTGGATATGGGTATCAACACTGGATTCTCTTATCCCAGTAGCGGTGCGTACCAGATAGGTCGTTTCTTTGGCGGTAACAACAGGGCTGAGATGGCTATCCAACCCCAATGGAACCTGAAGAGCGGTAAGATCCGTAACCTCTACAGCGGCGGTAACCAGGGTGCCATGACCCATCCGAAGGGAATCCTGCTGACGATTCCTGATGGTTCGACACTCGAGGTGGATAATGTCTATGGCGGTTGCCGTATGGCAGATGTACGTCCCTTGAAATCCGGCACCATAAAAGACGGAACGGCTGAGGATGTTACGGAGATACCCAAGCTTGACGGCTATTATTTCCCGCCTAACTTTGCAGCCCACTTGCTCATAAATGGTGGTAAAAATATAAATAATGTATATGGCGGTAATGATGTGCGCGGTAGGGTTTACTTCGGCAATGCCGTGGGTATAGCTACCAAAATCAATGGCAACGTCTATGGCGGCGGCAACGGCTCTTATCCCTATACAGACAATTCGAACCTTGCCAACGATCCCATCTATGGAGACTTGTACTATGAGGTTCCTTCGGGTAAAACCTCTGTGGAGGCCTTGAATGATATCCGTCCCGATGCCGAGCAGGTATCCGTCATGATAAGAGGCAAAGAGACAGGACATGATGCCAATGGCAATCCGGTAACTGCCCCCACTATCATTGGCGGTTCCGTTTATTGTGGTGGTAACAGTGCCACATTGAAGATGAACCCTGCTCATGCAGAACTAGCCAATTACCCAGTAGTAGAACTGAAGATAGGCACCAATGCTATTGCCGATAATGTCTTCCTGGGCAATAACGGTGAAAGAATGGTGTATGAGGATATCCTCAGGCACTATGCATACGGAGTGATACCTGGTAATGCTACGACTATACCTGACGGCTATCAGATTGGTGATGTCGTGGAAACTGGAGGCACAGACTTCAGTCAAATAAATTTGACGGATCCTAACCAGATGGCCACCTACATGGAAGGTGCTGCAATGGATCTCATACCCCAAATAGTCTATGAAGACGAGGCCAAAGGCGACCGACATACTTACCAGGATTATTCCTCTTTCATCGGTTCACTGTTCTTGGGTGGTAATGTAGGTAGTATGACCTACAAGGGTAAGAACACCATGAATATTGATGCTGCAATTAACATCTATGATAAGATAGTAGGTGGCTGTAACAACGCGTTTGTGCCGCAGAGCGACTATAATGCATTCTATGACGGCGGTATCTTGGGCTTCAAAGGTACTTATGAAAATCAGCTTATTGATGAACGCAAAGAAGATGCCAATGGCAAAACTGCCTTCGAAGGTCAGGACCGTCTGGAGCTGAACTTGGGTAATGTGACTATTACGCCCTTGCGATGGAAAGATGACAATAAGGACAGGCTCATCTGGAACACGAATAAATGGTTTGAGTACACGCGTATAAAAACAGGCACCACATTGAAAGTGGGAGATGAGTATTATACATATGATTCAAACACAAAGAAATATACGAAATGTGAAGTTGAAGATGCTGACCGTATTGTTACGGATAGCGATGAATTCTATGAAGAGTGTGGAGACTTCGTTCCTGTCGATAGGGATCCCGACGATGAAGACATTCGTCTGTTGAACGGTAACATCTATGGCGGCTGTTATAACAGCGGCCATGTGAACGGCAACATTGTCATCAATATCAACGAAGATGTGCTGAAGAAGGATGAAGTCTTCGGTACGGGAACAGGTCCTTATGGAAGACAGGCATCCGGTGTTGACTATGAGGGTCAGCGCGATGACGTGATGGCTGTTGCTTTGACGACGTTCGGTGCCGGTTGTGGTTATTATACCGAAGTATGGGGCAGCACCACCATTAACCTGAACAAGGGCTATGCCTTCCAGGTCTTTGGCGGTGGTGAAAGAGGTTTTGTGGGTAAGGGAACCGACAAAAAAGATAATAACGGTGCCCTGGTAATGATTGAGGAAAACGGTAAGTCCATAGGCATTCCCGAGAGGACATACGCTTTCGATCCCGCCTACAGTACCACTGTTAACCTGAACGGCACTAAACCTATCTACACGGCAGACGGAACAGATCCTGCATTGGCAGAGACGGAGTACATCTATGGTGCAGGTAACGAAGGTGACGTATGCGGTAACTCGTACGTCAACTTGGGTAGCGGCCGTATCTATGATGCCTTTGGCGGAGCCAGTGATGCGGATATCTATGGACACACCGAGGTGATTATAGGTCGCCAGCCAGATGGTTCGGGAGGCTACAAGTCCGGCTTCCCCTTCGTGCGTGATATCGTCTATGGCGGTAATGACTTTGGCGGAGAGATTAAGGGAGCCTACGAGACAGGCTATAACTTCAAGGCCCGCATCGAGAATTATGACCAGAAGAAGAGCATGATTCATGGCTACCAAGCTCCTGGGGAGGGTGAGACAGAAGCTATTCCCGAAGTTTTGCAGTCTGCAACTTATGTAGAGTATCTGATGGGTCGTGTCGATACCATCTTTGGCGGTGGTTATGGTTACTATGACTACAGGGATAAGGGCACTTACGGAGAAGATGCTAAGATGCCTTATCAGAATAGCTCCTTCGTGAATATCCGTCCCAATGCCGACGTGGACGAGTGGAATACCATCAAAGGCGTCTTTGGTGGTGGTACAGGCTATCCCAAGAACCGTCAGGGAGACCAGTCACAGGATCGCAGCTATGTGCTCATAGACATTCCCAAGGGTGTTGAAAATTTTGCTGCGACAGAGGTGTTTGGTTCCGGCAGTTACAATGGCTTGGGTATGAGATTCACCGCTGACCCCCAAATAGGGCCTGCTGGAACATTTGCAAGTACTTTTGACCCCGATAAGCTTTCTGCCATTATCGACCTGCTCCACGGACAGATAGGCACAGCCTATGGCGGCAGCTACAACGAAGGTGTGACAGCCCGTACGGTCGTCAATGTACCCGCGGGTTCCGACATCAAGATTCAGGATATCTTTGGTGGCGCTTATGGCACACAGATTCTTCCACCTTGTGATGTCTTCGAGTCCAACGTCAACTATGACAGTGATGATGCCATAGTATATGGTGCCATCTTTGGTGGTAACAACAACGAACGCCGCACCCTCTATGCCAAGGTGAACATCAGCGGTGTTGTCAACAATCCCAACCACTGGACAGGCGTGAGCACAGTCTATGGTGCAGGTCGAGGCATTAACTCTTGGGCGGAATACACCGAAGTGAACTTGAACAGCGGTGCCAAGGTGCGTGAGGTCTATGGCGGTGGCGAGATGGGCCATGTGTTGAATGCAGAGAGTGTTCAGCAGTACATGCGTATATATGAAGAATTCCCGTCAAAACAGATAGCAGAGGATGATCCGAAATGGAAAAAACGGTATGGATACGATCCAGAAACTGGTGTAGGGTCATGGAAACAGCCCCCAACGGGTGAAACGCTAGCACAATGGCAAGAAGAATGGGCAGCAGAATGGGCGGATGCCTGGACATTGGGTGAATACTACAAACCGGATGTAGATGACAATAACGATGGAATCCCTGATAGTTATGACTACACGGGCTATGCTGCCAATAAAAACACCAACCTTACCAACGACGCTCTCGTAACTAAGACCGCAGAGATAGACGATCGTGACTACACGGGTTATGAAGTCACTGATACGGCCAGATACTATCGGAAGTACAATACCAACGTCCTTATCCACGAGGGTGCCGAGGTTGCAAGATATGCCTATGGTGGTGGATTGGGAGAATCCAGTACACACCTTAGTGGTGACATCTATGGTAGTACCTATATCGCCTTGCTTGGCGGAAAAGTCGGTTCCGACATTTATGCTGCAGGTACCAGTGGTGGAGTCTATGACCTCTTCGGTGTAGGTGCATACGATGCCACCAACAATAAAACAGGCTTCACAGCCAGTGCCAATGCCTACATCAAGGGTGGTACGGTGCGTAACGTCTATGGCGGTGGTTGGGAAGGCCATGTCGGCAAGCATACCAAGATAGTTGATGGCAAGTCGGTAAATGCCGATATCAGCGATTCCTACACCGATGATATCTACGGCGAGACACACGTTGTGATTGGTAAGGCTGATGCCGACACCACCATGACAAATACCAACACAATAGATAAGATATTTGCCAGTGGTGTTCCTGCCATCCAGCGTAATGTCTATGCCGGCGGCGAGGGTGGCTCTGTCTGGGGAACTGCCAACCTGACCATCAACAACGGTTACATCGGATACCTGTTCGAGAATACCCAAAACAAGGATTATCCTTATTTCAGGAGCCACTACATTGAGAACGTTACCGAGAAAACGGCAAACGACTTGGATCTGAGCGGCAATGCTTTCGGTGGTGGCTATATCGTCAACAGTTATGTTGATAATACCAATATTAAGATGTATGGCGGTACCATCCGCGGCAGCCTCTATGGTGGAGGCGAGGTAGGTCCCATAGGTGGCGGCACTACGAAGAAGAACTACTCCTCGAATGGTATAGTAAACGGTGATGTCCGAATCTTCAGGGCTGGTAAGACCAACGTCCAGATGTTCAATGGTCATGTATGTCGCAACGTCTTTGGCGGTGGTCGAGGCCAGGACAGCTGGGGCGGCGACGGCACGGCGTATATGGACGCGAATTTTGTGGAATCCTTGAAAGCAGTTGGCCTATTTTGTAAGGGTTATGTCTTTGGTCAGACCGGCGTCAGCATCCACGGCGGTGAGATAGGTACAGACGAAGGTGTGGCATTGGGCTACGGCAACGTCTTTGGTGCCGGCGATGTGAGCTATGTATATAGTGCCTACAAGCAAGGCGAAAATCTGTACTATGGTCAGAAGTCGGGTAAACGCTTTGACAGCAACATCGATGAAAGTAATTATACCGATGAGGGTTATTACTATAAGGCCAAGAAGAATGGTGACAGCTATGCCTATATAGATGACAAGGGGGATCCTATCGGTACTACAGGCGAGAAAATAATGACCGAGGACTGCAAGGTACTAGTGGAGCCCTGGCTGCAGGTAAAGAACACTTCTATTCCATATGACGGTAAGACCTATGAAGTGGGTGAGTATATTCCCATCGGTTATCTGAATACCTTGCCTAAGAAAGAAAAGGCTTCGGACGAATGGACCGCTTGGTCTGACCTTGATACGGGAACGAAAAAGACGATTAATGATAAGACTGTATTCACAGAGCGTGGTGTCATCATCCACAATGCAGTCTTTGCCGGTGGTAATATTGCATCCGGTACAGAGTTGCATGCCAACACCACTACTGTCTTTGGCAATGCTACCGCGTCAATCCACGATGCTTATCATCGCGACCTCATCACTGTTGGTACGGGTCATACCGGTGGTCTATATGGTGATGGTAACCTGACCCTTGTGGATGGTTACCGTGGTCTGAACATCACCAGCTATGGTACGGACTACTACTCCATCGATTCGGAGATAGGCCTTGAAAGATATGAAAACCAGTTGCCACCTCGCGAAAAGGCATACTATGAGTTGAGGTACAAGTGTCTGAAGGAATGTACGGACAGATACGGTTCGGTTTATAAACCGGCAAGCGGAGATACCAAAGCCTCTACCATTACCACCGATGACCTGGTGCTGTTGTTCCTGACAGAAAAAACAGATGGCCAGGGTAATTATGTGGATAAAGATGGCAATCCTTTAGGCCCGAACGATAAACCATACATGATTTCTGTGAAGGATGGAACGACAGACATCCTTGTACCAGACGGTACCACTAAGTGGAAGCCCAATCCGGCATACTGGATAGAGAACGGTGTCTGCTCGCGCTATGCAGGCCGTATCATGAACACCATCCAGCGTGCCGACTTCTGCGGTGTGTTTGGTAGCCGTATGGTGATGCAGGGAGCTCAGGACCGTGTGCCTGAGACCTTGGACTATACCAACTACACCATCAACCGTGTGCGCGAGGTATCGCTGAACAAGAAAGAGTCAATCAGAAAAGGAGAAGCTTATACTACCCCAGACACCGGCGACGATTTGCAGCATGGCAACTACTTCGGTATCTACAGCGTGGTGAACTATCTTGGCGCCCTGACCAGTGACGTGGACTTTAAAGATGCAGTAAGATACACTGACAACAAAGACGCAGAAACCTATAAGTGTGCCGCAGATGGCAAAGCATACGAAACAGCCACTTTCTATGACTGGAAGAAGGCTTTCCACAAAGACCGAAAGCGCAACAATGGCAAGAGCCACAACCAGTTGGCCCTGGCTTCTGGCGTCTATCTGGAGCTGGTTACCGAGAAGAGCACCGGCAATACACTTGAAAAGAAGGATTGGGGTCTCATCACGGGTGTTGTTGAGCTGGACCTTATCAATGTGGCTACAGGTGTCGGTGGTGGTTATGTCTATGCCAAGAACGTACATGGAGAGCGCCAACCGTCTGGAAAGACACATACCACCCTTGCTGCATTGAACAAAGGAGCAGTCACCTATAAGAAATTCAAGTATAGCGATCCTGGTGAAACTGATGATTTCGAAATGTCGGGCAACTTTGTTCACAACACCCAGACCATCATCGACGACTGCTTCAACAAGAGTGGCATGTTCATTGACAAGAACGGTGTTAAAGCCGTGCCTGCTCACTACTGGTACATCAAGGGTACTATCTATATCTACGACCAGTACATCTCAGCTTATACCGGATCGCCTGATGCCTACACCGAGAGTGTGGATATCCCGTTGACCATTGCAGCCGCTTCGCATGGCAAGGTGACACTGAGGAATGTACAGCCCAACCTCTATGCTTACTATTCCAACAGTTCTGGTGCTGACCTGACGAAACTCACCGAGACCCAGAAACTGAACATCAACGAGACCACCTATATGCTGAACGATCCCATCACCTATTGGGATTGGTATATGCTGCCAGCTTCCGAGAAGCAGTTGTTCGTTCCTGAGACGTATGTCACCACAGAGCCATGTAAGATTAAGACAGGTAATGAATATACGTTCTATCCTGCCGGCTACGTGATGCTGCCTGTGGAATATACCGCATTTGCAACGGCAGCTAAGAGTGATAAGCAAGTAGTCGAGGCAGGAGAAGCTGCAGTTCCGGCTGTGATGAAGATGGTGAAGGATGATAATGGCAATTATGTGGAAGCAAAGGATGACGACAACCATAATATCTATCTGGCCTTCGACGATGTCTTCCATTCGTCCAACAACCTAGGCCATAACACGGGCTTTATCCTGACCTATGACGTGAATAATCCCGCCGTATGGGATCAGTGGTACTCTCCAAAGAACGGTGGTGAAAAGATAAATACTGCCGAATACGAGAAAACCACAACTGTCAAAGATAATTATTACGATGGTCCTACCTATACGCCGTCAACTCCAGGTCTGTATGGACAGCGTGAATATGCAAATGGCGACATCATTTCCCAAAAGGTTCAGACAACCTATACTACGGCCAAGGGTAAATGGGATGATGCAACCGTTCACAATACGCTGAAGCCCCAAGCCTCATTTGAGAAGGCATATCTGGTAACCGAAGAATATGCAACTTCGAGTCATCACTACAATGCGGGAGCTCCAATACCTGAGAGCCAAAAAACTTCCTTAAGTTCCTCTGGTCTCAAGGCTGTAGATGCCTACATCTGCACCAACACCATCCAACTCTCTGCCACCGAATTTATCACAGCAGGTGATTTGATGACGGAAGCGCAGAAGACAGAGTATTACGACAGATTCAACAAGACTGGTGCTACCGATGCAGAATTGGCTATAGCCAAAGATATCAATGATTTGATTATTCCCGCATATTACTGTACTAGCAAGACCAAGGGTGAAGAAGGGTACGAAGGACCCTATTACTATGGCGGTGACTACTATGAGACTGGCCATAACTACCGCGGCAAGGATGCATGGAGTGGTATGTCGCCAGATGATCGCAAGAATTTCACCTTCAACTACGATGCCCTCGACCTGCTGATAGACCCGGACTATGGCGGAAAAGAGGTGCAGAAGTATCAGTATGACTCTCCTTATGGAACCTTTGAAAAAGCCAAGGAAAATCCTGCAGGCTACTCCATCGGTCAGCCTATCGATTATACCGCTACGTTCGATGGTAAGTATAATAATGGCAGTACAGAAAAGACCATTAATTCCATGAGTTATACATACACTTACGATGATAATGGCACTCCTAAGCAAAATACCGCGACAATAAGTAAGGATCAAGAGTTGCAGCCCTTGGAATACGAGATGATTCCTAACGAGCAGCGCTACTATGTTCAGATCAAGCCAACCGAAGCCAACAAGTATGCCGAGGGTGACTATAGGGTTTATATCGCCAACACTGACTTCGAGAACCGGTACGGTCCCTTCACGGCAGGACAGATTATCTCCAACGAAGAGTATCGCGAAATGGGCAATGAAGGAGGCAGAATCACCGAACTCAAATTTACGGGAACAGCCTCTACCTATTACTTCTGTCGCGAAGCCTACACCATCGGTCAGTACGGAGACGTTACTTACACGAGTGGTAGTATTGTAACGCCTACTCAGACAGAAAGCCTCAATACCATTGGCAAATCCGTTACAGCTGCCAAGATAGGTAATAATAGGATTAGCAACGTCGGAGATGATGAAATAACCAGTGGTGAAGTGCCTGTAGGTTATGTGATTAGTGAGAATGATTATAAGTCCCTGACCAACATGCAGCTGGGCTTCAGTATCCATGGCACTGCTCCGAGGGAGAACACTACGCTGTATGTGAGCCGCGAGTCTGTCCTTGAAGACCTGACGAAGGAGAAGATAATCACCGTAGTATATCAGTACGACTACGAGGAGAGCAACGAGGCAGGCACGCAAATCACACCTGTCAGCGAACGTCATGTGGTGAACATCCACATTAACTTCAAGAGCGGCATACCTATCATCGACGAGATTAATGCGCCAGACGTGGTTCTGCCCGGTACCAGCATCACCATGAGAACGCCCAACATCAAGCCTGGAGCCTACGAAATCCTCCGTGGCGGATGGGAGCTGTTCGAGAGAGAGCGCGATGCTATAAGCCATACCAACGGTAAGGAATATACACCTTCTGTCGATTCGCTCTACTGGTATCAGGACGGCTTCCTGCTTGCATACTACGCCAAGACCTATCTGGGTAAGACTTACTCGAACTATGTGCCTGTGACCGTAGCCAACTACCACGACCTGAAGAACATCATGGATGACAAGAAGCACCACCTGAATGTGGACTACGACCGTACCCGCCTGAAGCGTAACAGCAAGGTTTACATCAACAACTACAGCGGAGCTAAGGATGGTCTTGATCAACTGAGGGACTTCTACGACCTGAGTTTGCTTACTCCAGCGAAGACAGACTTGGATGATTATGGTCTTATTACTTCTGCTACTTCTAGTACATTCGAGGGTCATAAGCCTCTCAACAACAGCACAGAAGAGGTAACCATAGACGGTACAAAGATTGTCAAGGGTGTGAAGGCTGGTACCAACCTGGAGTTCTACCTGCGCACAGACATAGACCATACTGGTAAGACATGGAATCCTATCGGAGATGAGAGTGCTACTGGTCAGTGCTTCAAGGGTAACCTGCATGGCGATGGCCATACCATCAGCGGCCTCGAAAAGTCACTGTTCAACAACCTCTGCGGTGATGTCTATAACCTCGGTGTGACGGGTTCGTTCACCGGAGCCGGTGTGGTAGAGACGGGTACAGGTTATGTAGAGAGCAGCTGGATTCACAGCTCGTCAACTGCCGACAAGACCAAACAGCCTGTATTTGGTAATCCCAGCAGAACCTCTTCTTCCGGCGACTTGGTACAGGTTGTGAACAGCTACTACCAGGAGGATGCCACAGATGCATTTGATGCTGACGGCACAACACCGAAGGAAGGTTCCTATACCAAGAAGATTGCTGACAGCAACAACAGTGCATACGGTACACCGACACGCAAATCTGCTCAGGACTTCTACACCGGTGAAGTGGCATACGACTTGAACAACTTCTACCTCTTCAAGCGTTACAGCGACCAAGTGGTGAAGGAGGATGAAGGTTTGGCATATAACTTCTATAAGAAGACTGATAGCGGTTTGTCTGAGTTGCAGACCGGGTTCTATGCCAACGATAAGACACTCTGCTCGTCGGGCTACAACAAGGCTCAGTACGTAGAAGACCGCTTCGAGGACGGTGACTTCCGCTATGCAGCCGGTACCATCCCGTCGTCGGAAGACGAACGCTACTACGTGGATACCAAAGATAATGACAAGGAATACTGGTTCCCCATCTGGCCCGACGACTATCTGTTCTTCGGTCAGGCTCTGAACTATGACCATGTAGAGGGACGTACCCATCAGAATGTGCCTGCGGCCATCAATCGCAGCGGCGGCAGGGTTGACGTTTCAGAGAGTGGCAACCGCGTATATCGTGCTCCGGCATACTTCCGCAGCAAGACTATGGGCGTGGCTTACTACAACCCATACGCTGTCTTTGCACAAAGCAAGAATGGAGATTCTAACACCCTTGCATATAAGGATATGACGGCCATCGACTTCACTGATGCAAAATATGGGGCCTATGAGACCTATAAGGCTTATGAGAAAGGCACAGTGAATGCCGCTATCGACAACAAGACCACCGAGTTGTTCTATCCGCCATTGCTCGATGACGAGGGTATCTCTGGCTTCAAGAACATAGACCTGACGCAGAACCTGTTGGTTTACACACTTGCTGATGGAAAGACCGCCACAACGGTAAGCAGCTACCTGACAGATCCTCTGTATGCCGAGACAACGACAGCACCTGTGAAGACTGGTCTTGAACCCGACCGTTATCGTGCCGTTGACGAACAGGAAACCATCAATATACATGGTCACTGGGTACAGCAGGCGGGTGAAACATATCTCGCTACGCGCGACCACCTGCTTGTGGACCGTCAGGACTTCAATGCTCCGATTGAATACAAGTTCATGGCAGGCACCAGCACCGAAGCCGGTACCCGCATGTGGTACCAGCGTAAGCCCAACAACTTCGTAGAGCCCGATTGGACAACTGCCGAGCGCAGCACCAAGGGATGGGAAGGCGTGAGCCTGCCGTTCTCTGCCGAGTTGGTAACTACCAACCAGAAGGGTGAGATCACCCACTTCTACAGCGGTAGCCTCGAGAGCAAGAACGGTACGCACTCCAAGATTGGTCACGAATACTGGCTGCGTGAGTTCAAGAAGATCTCGAGCTCCAGCACTCCTGCAGTGGCTGTGGCCGACTTCAACTATCCCACCGCTTCAAGCTCAGACTTCGACAAGACGGTTACCAACACCTTCCTGTGGGATTACTACTATGAGGGTCTCGGACATAACCAGAAGGACCTCAACAAGGATTCGTACCAGACCTACTACCAGCCTAACAAGGATGGTGTCGTCAACACGTTCTTGCATTACCCGATGCTGACAGCCGGTTCGCCGTACATCATTGGCTTCCCGGGTGCAACCTTCCTCGAGTTTGACCTCAGCGGCAGTTATGTTGCCAGCACGACAGCCAATACGAAACCTGAAAAGTTGGATCCGCAGGTAATCACCTTCGCATCTGAAGAGGGTGCCACCATCCATGTGAGCGACGACGAGACCGCAGGTGTTGCCATTGACGGCTACACCTTCAAGCCCAGCTACATGAATAGTGAGATGAAGGAATATCCTACCACTCCAACAGGTGGGGAAACATATGAAGTGAATTACACCCTTAATGAATCTGGCAACAGCTACAACCTTGTCACTCAAGCCAGCCCGGTTAAGACGGTAGCCTTCCGTCCCTACTTCGAAGGTACTTTCAAGGCTCCTGCCAACGGGGTCAAGGAGTATAAGGCAGAGACTCGCTCCATCATCTTCAACAGAGAGAGCTCGGAGATGATTGGTCAGGAAGAGAACGAAGACGACATCACCAATACCGGCCGTCTCTACATCAGTGCCAAGGAAGGAATGGTTGTCGTTCACTCGACCCTGTCAGCACCCGAGAAGGTACGCATCGTGAACACAGCCGGTGCTCTCATCGACAACTACACCATCCAGCCCGGTGAGACCATCGAGACATCAATCAACGCCTCTGGCGTATATGTTGTGAACAAGAAGAAACTGTCGGTGAAGATTAAGGAATAGGACCCCCCGACCCCCTTTAGGGGGAGGATGAATGAAAGAATAAAAAAATAAGGAAATGAAAAGTTAAAAATGAAGTACCCGATAGGCATACAGAGCTTTGAGACGATTCGCAGAGACGGCTACGTCTATGTGGACAAGACCGACTTGGTTTACAAGTTGGCCCAGGGACACATATACTTCCTGGCCCGTCCCCGCCGTTTCGGTAAGTCGCTACTCGTGAGCACACTGAAAGCCTATTTCGAAGGCCGCAAGGACCTGTTCGAAGGGTTGAAGATGGCGGAACTGGAGACGGAGTGGACAAAGTACCCCGTCATCAGCTTCGACTTCAACGGCCTTTCCAATCAGGAAAAGAATCCGTTGCGTAGCTATCTGTTCAGCCAGATTGTCGCAACTGAGAAGAAATACAACATCACACCCGAAGATACTGATGATTTGGGACTACGCTTCCGTCGTCTTATTCCTGCTTTGCATGAAGTTACCGGCCAACAGGTGGTGGTACTCATCGATGAGTACGACAAACCGCTGCTTGATCTCTTGGATACCGGCAATCCTGATGACGAGCAGAAGCTCAATGCTAACCGTGAACTGCTGAAAGCGTTCTTCTCCATCTTCAAGGCTACCGACGACCACCTGCGCTTCGTCATGCTGACAGGCATCACAAAGTTCTCTCAGATAACAATGTTCAGCGGCTTCAACCAGCCCGACGACATCTCGCTTTCCAATCGTTACGATACCCTTTTGGGCATCACGGAGGAAGAGCTACACACCGTCTTCGCTGAAGGAATCAATGAATTGGCGGAGGAAGAAGGTTGTTCCGTTAACGAGATACAGGAGTCATTAAAGCGACACTATGACGGCTACCACTTCAGCAAGCGAATGGTGGACGTATATAATCCTTTCAGCATCCTCAACACCTTCGCACATCTTGACATGAAGAGCTATTGGTTCGCTTCCGGAACGCCAACTTATCTGGTGCGTCTGTTGGGCAATAGTCAGGAAAGCGTGATGGAATATACGAGTCAGAACTATCCGGAACAGATGTTCATAGATTACAAAGCTGACAAGGAGATGCCGCTGCCCATGATCTTCCAGGCTGGTTACCTCACCATCAAAGGCTATGACAAGGACTTCAACACCTATCATCTTGATTTCCCCAACAACGAGGTGAAGCAAGGTCTTATCACCCTGCTGGCAAATAACTACTTAGGGCAGGAATATGAAATGACATCGACTTTAGTCAATATCGTTCGTGCCTTGCGTGATGGTGACCTGGAGCAGGTGCGCAAGCTGTTCACAGGGTTCTTGGCAGAGACACCGTACTCGATGCGGCCCAAGAAAAACCAGAAGCAGCGCGAGCTGTACTTCCACTATACGTTCTACCTGCTCATGCGGCTCATCTCGTGCTACACCGTCTATACCGAGAAGCAGCTCAGCGAAGGACGTGCCGACTGCATCATAGAGACACCCAAGTACATATACATCTTCGAGTTCAAGCTAGACGGCACAGCAGATGAGGCCCTGCAGCAGATCCGCGAACGAGGCTATGGCAAGGCCTACGAAGCAGACCCGCGTCCACTATACAATGTTGGCGCCTCGTTCAGCAGCAAGACAGGCACTATAGAAGAGTGGGGAGTGAAATAAATGATAATTGACAATTGATAATTGAAAATTGAAAATTGATAATTAATAATTGACAACGGATAAAAACCAGAATGATGAAGCAGACGACTAAAAGAAGTTTTGCAATAGGCGTTCAGAGTTTTGAGTGGATGAGGGAGCGCCAGGCACCGTATATGGACAAGACCATGTACGTATGGCAGATGGCATGCTCAAATGCCCCCTACTATTTCCTGAGCCGCCCACGCCGCTTCGGTAAGTCGTTGCTCGTGGATACCTTGCGCTGCTACTTCGAGGGCCGCAAGGAACTCTTCGAGGGTCTGTACATCTATAACAAGGAGACGGAGTGGAAGAAGTATCCGGTCATACGATTTGATTTGTCAAACGGCAAGTACTATGAGAAAGAGCGTATTCATAGTGCTTTTGACGATATACTATGCCATTATGAGAAAGTCTGGAATGTAGCATTTGTCAACGATGCTTTTGCTTACGATGTCCGTTTGACAAATATTATTCGTGAAGCATCTAAGCAATCGGGGTTAGGTGTAGTCATCCTTGTTGACGAATATGATGCACCTATGCTTGACAGCATTGATAATCCAGAACTTCAGGATTATTTCCGTCAAAGGGTTCGCAGCCTGTTCAGTCCACTTAAATCACAGTCACATAATCTGCGGTTTGTGTTTATGACTGGTATCTCCAAGTTCTCCCAGATGTCTGTGTTCAGTGAACTTAATAACCTGTACCAAATTACATATGATGTCCAGTACGAGGCCATCTGCGGCATTACTGAGGAGGAACTGCTCACACAATGGAAGGCTAACATTGAGCAACTGACAGAGAGCATGAACCAGCGCTACAACCGTTGGGGAATGCACTATACTTATCATGATGTTGTGGCTAAGCTTAAGGAGATGTATGATGGCTATCACTTCTCTTTAAAGATGACTGACATTTACTGCCCGTGGAGCCTGCTTAACTCTTTTGCAACAGGTGACATCCAAAACTACTGGTTTGCGACAGGTACTCCTACTATGCTTGTCAATGTGATGAGGAAGTGCAGCATCAGCATACAGCAGATAGATGGCATAGAAGCAAGTATGGAACGTTTTGATGCCCCTACAGAACGCATCACAGACCCGATACCCGTCTTGTACCAAAGTGGTTATATCACACTAAAAGACTACAATCCCATTACCCAACAGTTCATATTGGGTTTCCCCAACGGCGAGGTGCGCGAAGGCTTCTCAAAGTCGCTTTATAATTACTATATGGAGGAATACGTAGGTAGTGGAGAGACATTGGGTAAAGCATACAGGAGGCTGGTTAAAAAGGAGATAACCATTGATGAATTCATGGAGGTAATCCGCACCTGGTATGCGGGTATTCCCTATAGCATAACAGATAAGAATCAAAACGAGCAACTGTACCAGTCGCTCATCTATGCAGCCCTGATTGGCTTCGGTGCCGACGTGGAGGCAGAAAGTATGACCAGCGACGGGCGCATGGACATCGCCCTGAAGCTGCCAGATACGATATATATTATAGAACTGAAATATGGAAAGAGCGCCGAGGAGGCTGTCGATCAGATATTGGCGAAGAACTACGCCATAAAGTTCAGTGCCGATGCCCGTCCCATAGTGGCCATAGGCATGAACATCAGCCAGGACCGCCGCACCATTGATGGCTATAAAATAGTAAAGATATGACCCACAATATAATTACAAGATACAACAGACTTAAAAGGGAGATGGCAAGCTCTAAGCATACTCTAGGCATACTCAATGAGTATGGTAAGAGTAAGCCTAGAGTATGGCTAGAGTATGGCTGGAGTATGGCTAGAGTATGGCTACGTTATGCTTTGATGATGGTTTTGATGATGATTAGCGGTGCGATGAATGAGGTGTGGGGACAAGATCCGGATTATTCTGGAACGTATTACATTGCGAGCAGAGGCTATGATGGCAACCCCAATAATACAAATAACTATTACCTGTGTCCGACAGAAGGTTGGATTTCTTACGACACTAATGACACTTGGAAAACTGGGGACGATAATCCGTTCCTCACCACTTACAAGTGCAAATCTGGCGCCTATACATCCGGTGCTTCAAATGCGGTGTGGATTATCGAAAAACACCCGACATTGAACTACTATTATATCAAGCACAAGAGTGACGGTAAATATATGGTGTCAAATGGTAAGATTAATGGAACCTCAAATGCCAACCGTATACGTGTACACCTTGAAGAAGTGGCACAAGCAGACTTGGACGACAAGGCTCTGTTTTCCATAAAAACCTATTCCATACAAGCTAATGGTGCTAGTCCTTATTTTGTCATTTCACCCAAGTCTTCAGCGGGTTGGAATGGGGAATACAAATGGTATTCTGTCAATAACGGCAACCAAGATGCTCTTAAAGGTAAAGGTAAAGATGGAGGCCCTTCTGGCTATAAGGAGACAGGAGGTATCGTTGGTCTATACAACGAAATCGATATCAATGCACAGTTTTTTTTCGAAGACGTTATCACTCGCCCGACTATCACATACAACAATACAAGCAACCAGATAGAAATCTCTGCTGCCCAAACAGGAACCGTGACCATAAAATATACAACTGATGGTACCACGCCTTCCGCAGATAATGGCGAAACATATTCAGCACCTTTTACCCCAGCTGAAGGTGTCACCACTATCAAAGCGATCACCATTGGGACGGATGGGGAGTCGAATGTTGCCACGTTTACGATTAAAAAGTACCTGATTCAGAGCCAGAATAATGCTTGGAACACCACGGACTTCAACTTTTATATGATTCCTGGTGATGATAATAAGGTCAACACCACCAGTTTGTTCCGTTCGTCGATGGAGTGGACCTTTCGGAGTGCAAGTGTAGAAAAAAGTATTCAGTATTACTACATCATAAACAACGCGAACAACAAGTATCTCTGTTATGATGCTACCAACAAAGTGCACATGGAGGACTTTGGCAGTGGTGGCAATAATTTTTTGTTCTACATGAAGGAATCATCTACGTACCCTGGCACATACAATATCATACCATACGGACAGACTCTTCTTATAACTAAAAATAATGGCAACAATACTGCCGACATTATTAACACTTCCCAAAATAACGCCGCTAACGCTATATTAGAGAACACTCGATGGAAATTTATTTCAGCCCTTGGGGGCGTATTGCCCTCTTCACTCACCTATGATTCTAGTAATTCGGCAGATCCAAATTGGCCGGCATTCCTTTCAACATCATCAGTAAATCCAAAATACTTAAAAATAGAGAATGTCGTGGCCGAGCGCTATTTGAATCCACCAGCAGACCCTTCTACAGGTTTTGTTACTGCTACAGGTACTGGGAATGGTAATGATTTAGTTTGGTATATCATAGAGGCAGATCATGATAATTGGCAGAAATACTATTATATAGTTCATAAGAATACGGGTAGGTATCTGAAGTTTAACCAAGAGATTGCTTCACCAGTAACTTCTATGGGAGACAAAAATAAGGTTCTCTCATTGCTTGAATATGATGCTTCTGCATCTGACCGGTATCAATTTATTTTTGCCAAATCCACAGTGGATGGAGCATATTACATTGTACCTAAAGAATTGGAAGATGCAACATACAACAATTATTATGCTTTGTACCGGGATGGAACAAATCCTATCAAATCAAACAAAAACAGGGCCAGCGATAGTTATAAATGGAAGTTCGTTCCATTCTGCTACAACCCTGTCTTTGTGGAATCGGAAGGGGACATCACCCTTACCTGCGCCACTACTGGAGCAGAGATACACTATACGAACGACGGCACAGAGCCTGATGAAAACTCTACGACTTACAGCAGCACCAATTGGTCATCCTCAAATCAAGTGCGTATCAAAGCCATTGGTGTCATCAAGGAAGGTGACGTAGTTGTTTCCACATCGGAAGTCGTTACCCTGCTCAACAATCCTGATGTCACATTGGAATCTGGACCCTTTACATATAAAGGCACAGAGCACAAACCTGAGGTTACAGTGACTATTGGTTCTGGCGAAACAATAACCTCCGCCCCGACCTCGCCCGCAACATATACGATTGCATATGCCAACAATATCAATGCCGGAGAGAACACAGCAACCGTCACCATTACGGATTTGGATGCAAACGACAGATGGTACATCTGGAATGTCCCGACAAAAACCTTCACCATTGAGAAAAAGATGCTGACCGTAACGGCAGATGACAAGACAGTTGAATACGGACATCCCGCTCCTGAATATACTGTTACAATTAACGGTTTCGAGAACGGTGAGGGTCGTGCTGTACTTACAACGATCCCTTCCGCTACCTGTTCCACCTACACAACGTCCAGCGCTGTAGGATCAACCCATGTAATTACCCCCGGTGGTGGTGTAGATGAAAACTATGACTTTACATATGAGAATGGTACGCTGACTGTTGCAGCAGCATTCGTGACGCTGACTGCCAATAGCGGAACAGAGACCTACGATGGCACGGAGCAGACCGTGACGGGCTTTACCTGCAGTGTGGACGGACTGACCTTCACGGGTGTCAGTGCGAGTGGAAGCGGTACGAATGCCGGAACATATCCTGTGACCTTTACGGGTGCAATTGCAAACGCGACTAAGGACGATACTAACCAGTATGTTGTGACTGAAATCGTGAATGGAACGCTGACCATTGATCCCGTAGCAGCTACTGTCACGGCAGATGACAAGACAAAGACATACGGAGAAGCAGACCCAGCGCTGACCGTTACCATCACAGGTATGGTAAACGGTGAGAGTACCGACCTCATTACCTATACTATCAGCCGTGCCTCGGGAGATAATGCAGGCACTTACACCATCACCCCAACGGGCGAGGCCGCCCAAGGCAACTATACCGTTAGCTATGTGCCAGGTACCTTCACGATTAGTCAGAAAGACCTGACCATCACAGCCAACAACCATACTATCGAATACAGTAATGCGCCAGAAAACAATGGTGTGACATACTCTGGTTTCATCACAGGTGAGGACGAGGATACCGAAGGTGTGTTTACTGGCACACTGGCTTATAGTTATAACTCAGCGAATGATGGATCGGGTACGTCCTATACAACGACAATTCCTAAGGGTACTGCCTACATCATCCCAAGCGGCTTGACAGCCACGAACTATAATATTACCTATAATTACGGAACACTGACGGTTACCGCAAAATCCATCGGTAATGGTTCTTCCATGGCCTCAGGTTTTACCCTCAACTTTGGTGATGGAGGAAACATTATCTTGCTGGATGGTGAAACTACGCTTACACTAACCACAGATTATACCATCGGAGAAGTGGAAACTACTACGTCTGGCAAATATTCCTCAAAAAAGGTTTCCGGTACAGGAAACTACACAGGTTCTTTCAAGATTAGGAATGCCATTGTCAACTTCCAGACGGATGCTGAAAGAGTGGAGTGGTCAGCTACCTTTGTGGCAGAGCCGGCAGGAACAGATCTCGCAGATGACACAAAGGGTCACAAATTGCCAGAAGGCATCAGAGCATATATCATCATTGACATCGATGGTGAATGGGCCATTCCAGAACCTCTGGATTACATCCCCGAGGGTATTCCCGTACTGCTGATTTCGGATAAGGCAGCAGGCGGATTCCTAGTGGAGGATGTGAGCGGTAAGACACCACCTGCTAGCACCAATATGCTGAAAGAGGTGACCGCTTCAACACCAGGTTATATTACTGATTCTGGAGATCCAAACTACGAAAAAGTCCATTTCGACTTAAGATCCATTTACCTGCTCAGTTACAACGAGTTCGTACATAATATGCCAGGCTACCTGGCAAAGGGAAAGGTATATCTCGATCCGACGACCCCTACTCCTCCGCCCTCTCCTGCCCCCCGCCGTCTGAGAATTAAGTGGGATGATGTTACCGGAATAGAGGAGTTGCAGAATGACGGAAACACGGAAACACGAAATGATGCTTGGTACACCCTCGACGGGCGGCGCATAGATAATTCAAAATTCAAAATTCAAAATTCTTCACGAAGTTCAGGCGCAGGCGGAACAAAATTGCCTAAGGGTATTTATATCACGAATGGCCGGAAGGTGATAATAAAATAGGATTAAAGATTAGAGATTAGACGTTAGACCTTAGATATGAGTAGGATAGAGGCTAATAAGATATTCGACAATAAGACCATTCGTGTGGTTCGGGACGACGAACAGCAGGAATGGTACTTCTCCGTGGTTGACGTTTGCGGTGTCTTGACTGCTCAGTCTGACTATGACCATGCAAAGAACTATTGGAAAGTTCTGAAGTTTAGATTGGCCAAGGAAGGGGACAAGTCGGTTACAATTTGTAACCAACTGAAGTTGGTGTCCCCAAAGGATGGAAAGAGATATAAAACAGATGTTGCCAATCCCAAACATCTCCTCCGTATTATCCAATTCCTCTCATCCCCAAAAGAGGAGCAGTTCAAGCAATGGGTGGAGGATATAATAAATTCATGTGAAGAAAATATAGTGCAACTTTCTGCTATTGAGGATGTTCAAGGGGAGATTTTATTGTATCAGCCAGATGAAACAGTCCGCCTTGAGGTTCTGATGGAGAATGAAACTGTATGGTTGACACAGGCACAGATTATTGAATTGTTCCAGTCGAGCAAGTCCAATATAAGCGAGCACATCACTAATATTTACGAACAGGGAGAACTCGTTTATGAGGCAACAGTTCGGAATTTCCGAACAGTTCAAAAAGAAGGTGACCGAATGGTTAATCGCGAGCTGACATATTACAATCTTGATGCTATCATCTCCATAGGTTTCAGAGTGAATGCCAAACGAGGTATTAAATTCCGCCAGTGGGCTAACAAGGTTATCAAGAACTATCTTCTTCGAGGATACGCTATTAACCAGCAGTTATTGCGTATGGAACAGCGCATAGATACGAGACTTGATGCTCAGCAAAGCGAAATCCGAAAAATAGAATCCACCCTTGCTGACCATCAGGAAAAGATAGACTTCTTCGTGCGGACAAACCAACCGCCTGTGGAGGGAGTTCTCTTCGAAGGACAGATATTCGATGCATATAAACTGGTAGAGGCACTCATCAAATCTGCCAAGAAAGAAATTATTTTGATAGACAATTACGTTGACGCATCTATTTTCGACCTGCTTGAAAAGCGGGGACAAAGAGTAGATGCCACCATATATACAGAACATGTTGGTCAATCTTTGCAACACCTGCAGCAATTGAACCAGCAGCAATTTGGACGTAAGATTGAGGTTAAGGAATACAATAATCGTTTCCACGACCGTTTCCTTATCCTTGACGATGCTCTCTATCATTTCGGGGCGTCATTCAAAGACCTTGGCAAACGCCTTTTTGCCTTCGAATTGATGGGAATAGACAAAAACATCATTTTGAATCAACTATAACCAAAACGATATAATCGACACAAGATATGAGATCTGGAAGATACATACGAACCATAATTGCAATGTTGATGCTCCTGATGTATGGAGCAGGAGAAGCGTGGGCTGATTTAGCTGCCGGCGATATTACTATTCAGGTAGAACCGAACGCAAGTTATGGTACTGTAACAGCGACAAGCGTCAGTGGTCGGGAGGTAACGCTTACTGTCACGCCTGTCAGTGGGTATTATATCAAGGCATCGGATATCGTAGTGGAACCGTTGGCGGGAATGGGTAGAGCCAATGCTCGCCGTCGTGCTCCCGGGTTAGCAGAGCAGATTGTGGGAACGCTGTATAATCATGCAACTAATAGAGAGCCAGAAAATGTTATTTATAGCGTTACAGGTACAAGCACAGCGTATTATGTCTTTACGTTACCTGAGCGATATGATGGCGCTTATGTTACAGCAACGTTTACGGAAACAGTAGCTGGTGAGATAAGAATCCCCAACAGTTCAAGCATCACTTATAATGCCAGTGGACATTATATCCTTGAGGATGATGTTGAAGCAACTGTGCTTGCTGATTTGTATACTGGTAGCCAAACGACGGATTTCGCAGGTATCTTTGAAGGAGTAGCCAAGCCTGATGGCACGTTCCCGAAGATTACAGGTGCAACCCATGCCTTGTTTGACAAGATTAATGGGGGTACGGTGAAGAATATCATCGTTGTACCAGCAAGCACCGGAATCATTGGCAGCAATCATGTCGGTGCTATTGTCAATGAGGTTATAGGAACAAACACAAATATCGCCAGTATCTACAACTGCGGTGTTCTTTCAGGCAGCATTAGTGGTTCGGGGCATGTCGGTGGTTTGGTTGGTCATTTGGGACAGGGTTCTCCTGCGTCAACAGTTGATGAAAAGGCCAACTGCTATGCTCGTGTCATCAACTGTTTCAGCTATGCTGACATAGGAGGTGGTAGCGTTCGGGCAGGTATTGTGGGATACAATAGTTATTCCTCAACATACATTGACCAACGGACGATGGTGATGAACTGTATGTTTTATGGTGATATCGATGATACCGATACAAACTTATATCCGATTTATGGTGGGAAAGATATAAATAACTATACAGATGGAGGAAAGCTTAATACATATAACTATTATCTCTATGAGGCTCCTTATAGCAAAAACAAAAAGATAACCGCCACATCTAATACCAACCAGCATTACAATCATGCTCTTGCTGCAGAGGAGATATATCTGACACGTTTTGAATTCTATCGTAATCTGTTGAATTCTACCCGTGAATTGGCTGCTTGGTATGCCACTGGCTCTACAGCAAATGCTCACTCTACGATGGCAAAATGGGTTTTGGACAAGAGTATAGCAAAATATCCCATCCTGAAAGTTCAGGACAGCAACACGACAGGTACTTATCCTTCAATAATCAACTATGATCCGGAACGCACATACGATGCAGAATCCGGTACAATGGTTTCACGTACTCCCTATAGTGAAGACAACCGTAATAAGGGAGGTACGATAGGTACACTGGATGTTCGTATCAGTGGTGTCGGTATCAATGCGCCTACGGGTGCCAGACTCGTAAAGTCAACCCTTCGTCTTGTCAGAACCGATAAGGACTATGATGACTACAACTTCAACTACGACAAGGTGCAGTTACCCTACTATAATGAGGTGGGTATAGGAAACTGCACCCATAACAAAGTCGTTACGGGTTGGAAGATAACTGGGATTACTGCTGTTAGTGGCGATCCTTATACCGCATCCCATTACACTGGTACGAACTATGACTCACCCTACTATAACTTTGCAGACCGCGCCAGTTCCAATAAAGATCTTTTTTCTGTGAGTGGCCGTGTATTCTCCCAAGGTGCTTACTTTGATGTGCCTAATGGCGTTACTTCCATCACTATTGAACCTTATTGGGGCAATGCCGCGTATTTGTCAGATGAGTATTATGATTGCAATGTTAAAGATGGGACTTTTGTTTCTAATAATCAATCAATAACAATCTATAATTGCGAATCTGTTAATATCACAGGTAGCGAACGTTACACCAATGACACAGAATATAGTATTAATGGTGATAATCAGAAAGTATATACATCAATAACAGACGCTGTGACAAGCCTCGGATCAGGAACAGGTAATGTTTATGATAATGCAGTGGTGTTGGTCGGGAACTATCATCTATGTGCTTCACCATCTTCACAAAACTCTGCAGGGCCTTCCTATACCATTATGTCTGCCGATTTGAATAATGATAATGAACCAGACTATAGTTTAATCTTCCGCAGCAGTAAACAAGAGATAATCGATCCAATCCGCTTTGACTTCATCAATGTGCCTGGAATGGCGATGGCACATAAGGTTTACGAGAATGATGATATGGCCGTTCCTGGTAACTTGAAATCAAGAGGATGGTTTGAGGTCACTAACACATGTCTCATTCATTTCTCTCAGTTTGAGTATGATAGCGAAAAGAAGGAAAAGAATGAACCCCTCATCCTTTTAGGAGGTATTATCGACCAGATTGTCTCAACGAATGGAACAGACAGCCGAGCTAACGACAACACCAAATTCATTCATTTGGGTAGTAATGTATACTTCCCCATCATGTTCAGCAACGGCTGCCACATGGATAAGGTAAAGACTGTGACCCCACACCGGCCTATTTCTGTAACGGGAGGTGACTATAAGGAATTCTACTTGACAGGTAACTTACAGCCCAACACGAAGGCAACATCAGACAATGCAGAATGTTATATCAGTGGTGGTCGCTTTGGTGATGTGGCTGGAGCTGGCCAAGAGCAATTGAACGGTAATGTCAATTGGTTTATTGACCATGCCGACATTGAGAATTTCTATGGCGGTGGTATCAATGACAAGAATCCTATTACTGGCAACATTACTACTGTCATCAAGAACAGTCATGTGAATAAGGTCTTCTGCGGTGGACCAAAATTTGGAGACATGAGCAAGGCTGGTAACATGAAAGTGTGTGGCGATAATGGTACAAAGAACGTAAATGTTACCATTGACAAAAATAGAACCGTAAGTACAACTGCAACAGACTGTGTTTTTGGTACTTATTTTGGTGCGGGTTATGGAGGCACATCTTTGTTTAGAGAGAATGTGTATAATAACTATTTAAATTATTTGGAAGATCATCAGTGGAAAACTCAAACAGATAAATATGACAGCAACAGAGGAAAATACTATACAGGCAAGGGTATTTTAACGGGATATGATTATCGTCTTTTTGAAGGTACTCGTCCTAAAACCGTAGGTCTTCTATTTCTTCAATATGCCTCTTTGTCATTGGCTACAACCAACAATGTGACATCTACACTGAAAGGCTGTACTATGGACAATTTCTATGGCGGCGGTAGCCTTGGTAAAGTCGATGGAGATATAGAATCCAATCTTGAAGATTGTACGATACATGGTAGTGTCTATGGTGCAGGCTTCTCTGCCCAAGCACCTACTGCAGATGTTTTTCCAACAGGAGGCTTTAATCCTGTACCCAAATATAGTAAATATACTGGTGTATTTGATGAAGGTGTATATCCTACGGCTGTAAAGTACACATGGTCGAATGATGTGAATCCCACGGATGGCACTGTTGCGATTGATGACTCAGAGTATTTGATTTATGTCGATAGGACAGACAAGGATTTGTCTGCCCTCGGCACAGTAACAGGTAAAGTGACTGTTAATATCACTGGAAAAACCCTTGTCGAAGGCCATATTTACGATGAAGATGGTCATAAAACAGCAGTTCAGGAAGGTGGCGTGTTCGGTGGTGGTGATGCTTCTGCTGCATTGGGTGACACGGAGGTTAATATCGAGGCGACAGGAAGAAAAGAGGGATATACCTACAATACCTATAATGTATTTGGTGGAGGTAACAAGGCTGACGTAAGCGGTTCGGTTGTTGTCAACATGAAGAATGGTGTTGTTGACAATGATGTCTATGGCGGCGGTGCACTGGCAAATACGAATACAGCGAACTGGGATGCATCAGCCAATAGCGGTGCTGGCGGTTGGGCAACAGGGATGTATAACGAAACCACAGGTAAGACTACCAAGATAACCACAGTCAACCTGCAGGGTGGAACCATCAATGGCGATGCCTACGGTGGTGGACTGGGAAGAAGGGAGGCTACTGGTGTGACAGCTGTAGAAGCTACGGTCTATGGTGACATCACAGTGAATCTGGGTGATGCTGATGCAAATGTTGCGGCGACGAAATTCAATATTTCTAATTACATCCAGGAGGGCTATACCTCTGTGGTGAAGAGTGGTCGCGTGTTTGGTGCGAACAACTTGAATGGTTCACCTAAGGGTAATGTGACGGTGAATGTCTATAAGACAGTAGCGGGTAATCATACGAGAACAGCCGCTGCGGCTTATAAGAAGAAAGAGGGTGAAACTGGGTATGCAGCTCCGACATACGAGGTGGCTGCCGTCTATGGTGGTGGTAACTTGGCCGACTATACAACTACAGGCAAGAAGGCTACTGTTAATATTGAAACGTGTAACGTCAGTATAGAGAGTGTCTATGGTGGTGGTAATGCAGCGGCAGTACCTGCGACGGAAGTGAATGTGCATGGAGCCTATGAAATACAATATGTGTTTGGTGGCGGTAATGGTAAAGACCCCTATACCCTTGATGGGGGAACAAATTGGACTCTTAATCACGGTGCCGATGTAATTGGGAATGCGAGCACCATGTTGACAGGCGGCTTTATCCATGAGGCCTACGGAGCAAGTAACGAGAAAGGTACCATTGGCGGAACGGCCTCCCTGCAAGCAGATGATGCAGGAGACACAGACTGTGCTCTGGATGTGTGGAAGATGGTGGGTGCTGGAAAGAATGCCGACTACTTTGGTGATGTCAACCTGGTGCTGGGTTGTATGCCAGAAGCCAAAGTTGATGCCATCTTTGGCGGTGCGGACAATGCTAACGTGTTTGGTAATGTGACGCTGACAGTCACCAGCGGTAACTTTGGTGCGGTGTACGGAGGTAACAATCTGAGCGGTATCATCAACGGACAGATTATCCTGAATGTTGAGGAGACGGGATGTCGTCCCATCAATATCGATGCTTTGTATCTGGGAGGAAATGAGGCTGCCTACTCTAAATATGGGTATTATGTAAAAACAACAACAGGTGATGGTAGTCCTGGTGAGACAGCAGTCCTGACCGATGGCAAACTCACCTTGCTGCCAAGACAATCAGCAACAGACACACATAAGCCAGTGAAAATGGTTACTGGTACGACATGGACTGTCTATGCAGGAGGTACAACGGAACCTTACCCAGAGTACGCTGATCCTATCTTGAACGTACGCTCATTCACCAGCATCGGTGAGGTGTTTGGCGGTGGTTATGGAAATGGTGCAACCATGTACGCCAATCCAACGGTAAACATCAACCAGACGTACGGCATCAAGAGTGATGGCAATGGCGGTTACACTGCAAAAGCCACCGAGCTTGGTACTATCGGCGATGTCTATGGCGGTGGTGACGCAGCTGCGGTTGAGGGTATAACAACCGTGAATATCGGAACGGAAACGACAGTTGATTTCGTGACAGAGCCCAAACTTCTTGGAACGAAAGGGACGTCTCTTGAAACCGATGGAATTGCTTATGTTGAGAATGAAAACGGAACATTTAAGACTAACGTCGTAGGTACCAAAATCACAGAAGATGTCTTTGGCGGTGGTAAGCTGGCCAATGTAAGAGACATCACCAATGTGAATATCTGTGTCAAGGAGAATACGACAACCCATGTTTATGAAAGCGTTACGCCTGGAGCTGCCGGTGTTACCATTAGCCGTAATGTGTTTGGCGGTGGCAGGGGTGAAGCTGTAGATAACGGTGACCGTGCATTCTATTGTGAGGAAGCAATGGTGGGCGTAAATGATTTGAATAGCGCGGTAAACAATGTTAGTAGCACTTATGCCAACTATGGAACGCATGTCCGCATCGGTAACGGTACAGTGAACGGTTCTGTCTATGGTGGCGGTGAAATGGGTCGCGTGGAGTTCCATACCGAGGTAACGATTGGCTATGGCGAAGGTACAGGAAGCACCACCAAATCACCCGTTGTCAATGGCTACGTATACGGTGCCGGCAAGGGAGCCGTGACACATGGTTACTCAGGTCTGGTTCGTGGCAACAGTACTGTCACCATTCAGGGCGACGCCAAGGTGGGCGAAAGCGTCTATGGCGGTGGCGAGAAGGCTTCGGTGGGCAAATATGAAGTCGTTGATGGACTACCGAAGACTCCGTTGTGGGGAGGTAAATGTACGGTCGCTATCAAAGGCTATGCTGAAATTGGTCCTGACAACATGCAGATGGTCACACCAAGCGGTAAGCCCAATGACACAGGGCACGTCTTTGGTGGCGGTGCAGGAATCCTACCCTACGAGAACGTGACAGGCACTCCTTACAGCATTCAACCTGGTGAACAACCTGGTGATCCAAGCAGAAAGGTAGAATACCCTGATGGTAGTGAAACTGCTTACTTTACCTTTATCCGCTCTTTGGGCTTAGCTTCCAACACCGATGTGAACATTGGTGGACATGCCTTCGTGAAAGGTTCTGTCTATGGCGGTAGCGAGAACGGCTATATACAGTCCAATACGCATGTCAAGATAGCGGGCGGACAGGTCGGTGCCGGATTTGACGAAACACAAGGGAAGTCATTGGGTCGATATGCAGATAATCAATTTATCAACCCGACAACGACTGCAGTTACTGATGAAAATGCGTTGAAGGAGTGTGCCCATTGGCCATTTGCATCGCCTTATGCATCATACGACATTTACAAAGATTCAAACAATGACGGAAAGCCCGATGCTGCTGGCGACGGCCATACGTTCTATGGCAATGTGTTCGGTGGTGGTAGAGGTTATTATCCATATGCTGAGGGTCCTGAACTTACTGACCGTCAAAAAGGCTTAGGCTATTCTAAAGGTTTGTGGCTCGATGTAGCTGGTTCTGTTGGCGGAAATACCGTCGTGGACATCACCAATGGACACATCCTGACCAGCGTCTATGGTGGTAACGAGATGACAAATGTAACGGGTAGCTGTACCATCAACATGGTAGGCGGTACTGTGGGCGTGCCACGTACTGTAGCCCAGATGCAGGCACATCCTGTCACTTGCTACGTCTTTGGTGCTGGTAAGGGTGACCAGCGCGTCAATTTCACCTCACAGACCAATGTAGCAAGCACACAGGTCAATGTGTCAGGTACGGCCCGAATCTATGGCTCTACCTTCGGTGGAGGTGAGGATGGTCACGTCTATGGCGATGTGGAAACGAATATAGGTGGTACCGTAAACATCGACCTCAATGGCGACGGCGACACGACCGATGAAGGTGAGACATTCACGGCCCAAAATAGCCTGATGATTGGTACAACGGGAACATCAAGTGTCGATGGCAACATCTTCGGTGGTGGACGTGGTTTCAGCGAGACAGCACTGACGGCAGGTGTAGTATGTGGCGACGTGCGTGTGAATATCTATGACGGAACGATACTTGGTTCCGTCTTTGGCGGAGGCCGCCTGGCATCAATAGGTACCTACTTAGCACCTGCAGAGGATGATACAAAATACGGCATTATGCAGGTTGATGACAACACATCAACCCATGGTCACACCTCCATTACTATCGAAGGTGGCACCATCGGTGCTACTGACAGCGATGGCAAGTTAGTGAATTCGAATTATTCCATCGGAGATGTGTTTGGTGGCTGTAAAGGTAGTTTTAACAGTAGCGATGCCAGTCACCTGCGATATGGTGAGGTGAAGACTACTTCCATCATCATGAGCGGTGGCAAGGTAAATGGTAGCGTATATGGCGGTGGCGAGATAGCCCAAGTATTGGGCAATACCTCGGTAGCCATCAACGGCGGAGAGGTCGGTGACGGCGTGACCAAGAAGGGCGGAGCAAAGATAGGCAATGTCTATGGCGCTGGAAAGGGCAGCCTGGACGATCCAGATGACGGACTTATCAAAGGCAACACCTTGATTACCATCAACGAAACAGACAAGACCAATCACCCGACAAAAATCAATCACAATATCTATGGTGGTGGTGCCTACGCTTCGGTAGGTGATATCCACCGTTCTAATGAAGGTGCAGCGTATGTTCCCGGAAGGGATACAAATATACTGAAGATGCCTACCAGCTGGACAAGGAAAGTCGGAGATTCAGGCACTGACACCGGAACCGCAGAAATCAACATCTTGGGTGGACAACTTGGTACTGATGGTGATGAAAACGGTATGGTATTCGGTTCGTCGCGCGGTGATGTGACTACTCCAGAAGGGGCAACTTCGAGTTCTCCTCTTGGTACAGATGTCGATCCCAACGACCGCACGGCATGGGTTTACGATACGAAGGTCGTGATTGGCACGTTAGGTAGCGCTACCGGCCCGGAAATCAGAGGCTCGGTGTATGGCAGTGGTGAGAATGGTCACGTCTATAATAATACCGATGTGCAGATTCATAGCGGAAAGATTGGTGTTGATGCCAGCACAACCACATATGGCAGTCAGTCAATAACAGACCCCATTACCAATATTGAATACACCATAGCAGCAGACTATCCGAAACGCGGTAATATCTATGGCGGTGGTTGCGGTGAGGATGACTACAAGATCTCTGATGTTAGGTATTTCAATCCCCTGGCCGGTATTGTGCTTGGCAATGTCAAGGTGACCGTTGATGGCGGTAAGGTGGTGCATAACATCTATGGCGGTGGTGCTTTAGGTTCGGTGGGTTCCCCCGGTCTAGACACCGGTGGCAAGGCAACCATCGATATCAGTGGTGGAGTGGTTGGTGATAACGGCATCAACGACGGTAATGTGTTTGGTGCCTCTCGCGGTAACCTGGATGTCGTGCAAGCCAACATTGCACAAGTAAAAGAAACGCAAGTTGATATCAAGCCCAATAAAGATAATAGCAAACCAGATCCCATCATCTGGAATGATGTGTATGGTGGTGGCGAAGCTGGTATTGTCATAGGAAATGTGACGGTCAACATCAGTGGCGGTCGTGTTTACAACGATGTGTATGGCGGTGGTGCCTTGGCCAACACGAATACGGGTAACTGGGACGACCAAAGCAACTTGGCTGAAAATGCCAAGACCAAGACGTATTATGCCGTTTCAAGCATTGCAGCAGGAGACAACCTAACCGACAAAGGATATTACAAAAGGCCTTACAACCAAGCAACGGGAACTGCGCAGAGTGGTACAACCTATTACGAAAAGAAAGGATTCTATAATCCAGTAGATGAAGATGAGATTACTGTAGGAACAACCCTCGGGACTGGTTACTTCACAGAAGATTATGTACTCGCTACGGAGGTAACTGCAGTGGCCGGAACGACCTATTTCCTAAAGTATTATTATCCTGCTGATGTTGCAACAGGAGCTGATGTAACGGGTTATTATACCAAAACCGCACAAGATACTTACGTATCCGCATCAGGAACAGCAGAAGAAGGTACTATCTATTACAGACAAACCTATAATCCTGTATCAGGCATTTCTGCAGGAGACGACATAACCGGCAAAGGTTATTTCAAAGTAGAATATAAGGCCGCTACGGGAACAGCTCAGGCTAATGTCACTTATTATCGATATGAAGAGATATACAGTCCTGTTAAGGGCATTAGTGAAGGAGACCCTGTAAACAGCTATTATACCGCAGGAGACTACACCATCGCAACGGGTCCAGCAGAAGCCAACATGCTGTATTATAAGGTAGTCACCGGAGACTGGGTATCAGGAAAGAATGACGAAAGCACCGGAACCACATATAAGACCAAGGTAAACCTGACGGGTGGACTTATTGGTCATAGCCTGCAAGGTTCCTACCCTAGCTATACCACCTTTGACTATAAAGGCGGTGATGTATATGGTGGCGGACTGGGACGATTGGCAAATGGTGCCATTACGGCAGTTGAAGCTATGGTGTATGGCGACATCGAGATAAAAGTTGATGGAACGGCATTTATCCAACGACTGTTATCTCCAAGCTCTACCGAAAACCAGGTTCCATTGTCCGGACGTGTCTTCGGTTGCAACAATCTCAATGGAACACCAAAGGGAAATGTGACAGTAAACGTTAACAAAACCATCCCGGTAGTCAATGGAGTAATAGGAACCAACCATGATGAAAACAGGTTTGAGATTCATAGTGTCTATGGCGGCGGAAATATGGCCAGTTACATGCCTGCCAATGGGAAGAAGTCAAAGGTGAACATATATGGTTGCGATGAAACCTATATTGAGAAAGTATTCGGAGGTGGTAATTCTGCCTCTGTTCCTGCGACCGATGTTGAAATCTTTGGTACCGGCTACGTAGGATATGCTTTTGGTGGTGGTAACGGTGCGGACAAGATATGGAGAAATGGCAGTTGGAATAAAAATGGTGGTGCACCCATCTATGGTGACGCCTCCATCATTGCCCATGGTGGAAAAATTGGCCAGGTGTTTAGCGGCAGTGATACCAAGGGTACCGTCTATGGCAGTGCTACCGTCAAGCTCGCTGGTCAAGACGAAGGTGTTGCAGCATCTTCCTGTCCTCTGAAAATCACCAACACCTATGGTGCCGGTCGAGGTGCAGATATCAATGGCGATGTCAACCTGATTGTGTCCGGTTGTGCAACAGAGAATGCGATCGAACGTGTATTCGGTGGGTCATACGACGCCAATATCCGTGGCGACGTGAACCTGACCATCACCAGCGGTATCTTTACGCAGGTATTTGGTGGCAATGACCATGGCGGAAGTATCGGAGGTAATATTAATGTCAACATCGAAGAGAGTGACAATTGCAATGAACCGACGATCATCCAGTATCTCTATGGTGGAGGCCGTGAAGCAATCTATCCTGGTCCTCGTGCAAGAAACACATCCGGTAGCAGTGTGGCCCGTGGCAAAATTACTGTCAATGTGAAGTCTGCTACCCGAATAGACAATGTTTATGGCGGAAGCTACAGAGCTCAAGTGAATGGCGACACGGAAGTTAACATCAACATGATCAAGGGAAATATGGTCACTAAAGGTATTGAACTCCCAGAAACCTATCGTGGCGATGTGATTCCTAATGTAGATGGAACCGTAACCTATACCCCAGTTACCGTTACAGTTGGAACAACACCTGTAACAGGATACTATACCTGTGATGACGAAACAGCCACCGACAAAACATATACTAAGGTTAAGGACCAGGATGCTGTTGCAGAATCAGGTGTCACGTATTATAAGATGTCAATGTCTGGTACCATTAAAGATGAGATCGGAACCATTGGCAATGTCTTTGGCGGCAGTTTCGAGAGCTATGTGAACGGCAATGCAACCGTGAACATTGGCACAGCGACAAGTGTGGACATCTTGAAGCGTGCTACAGCAGACACAACAGATCCTGATACGCATGAGTCCATTCCAGTCGGAACCATTTTGGACACGAATGGAAAATCCATCTATGGCGCAGACGGTAAGATGCGTGAAGGTATCACCATTGCTTATGAACCAAAAGATGTCCTCGGAGCTCATATCACAGGTAATGTATATGGCGGTGGTGACAATGCGGAACTTATTGGTAATACCTATGTGCATATCTGTACAGAGAAAGTTGAGGTCCTCGATGCCAACAACCAGCCAACAGGTGAATACACTTATGTACCGATGATCAATACGACTGTTACCTCTGGTGTTGAGATTCAAGGCACCGAGTGGCAGTATGGTGTGTTTGGCGGTGGTAACAGAGGTATTGTCGGTGGTGACAGCTATGTCTATCTGGGTGGAGGAAGTGTGCTGCAGAGCATCTATGGCGGCGGCTGCGAGGCTGACGTGAGTGGAAATACCAACGTGATGATGCTGGGCGGTTATGTCTTTGACGGTGTGTATGGTGGCGGTCTGGCCGGATCGGTGGGTACTGTTACATCCAGAACGACAGTGACGGGTCATGGCGTAAACGTGAAACATGGTCAAAACGACTGTCTTATCGGTAAGCCCGATGGATTTAAAGAGAATACCGGTAAGTGTACGGTTGTCATCAGTGGTGGACAGATAGGTCCTGTGGAAGTGGCGCTGGCAGACGGTGGTATGAAGAATACAAAACGTTACTATAAGGATCCAAATGATGAAAATGATATCGGTCCTGTGGACTACGGCTTCGTATTCGGTGCTGGTCGAGGTGATGTGATGAGTCCTATTGATGATCCTGATGCGGACTTCTACACCTACGTCAGAGAAACTGAAGTGACCATCAGCGGTGGCCTCATCATGGCTTCTGTCTATGGCGGCGGCGAAAACGGTCGTGTACGCGGCAATACGCTCGTCAAGATTCAGGGTGGTCAGATAGGTTGCGGTGAAGGAAAAGTCGAGAACGGTAAGCCCGTGCCCTATACCGATACTCAGTGGACAAATGAAACCCCGAGCGATTTCAAAGAGTGTGCTAGCTGGGACTATGGAAAAGATACTAATAATGATGGTAAGGAAGATATATTCCTGCCCTATGATCCCTTGGCTGGTCTGAAATATAGCAATGGCACTGCTGTTACGGATGGCAGCACGACTGCCTACGACGGTCACACCTATTATGGATGTGTATTTGGCGGCGGTTCTGGTTATTACCCCTACGAATACACTGAAGACGGCGTGAAGAAACACGACTGGCTGCGTTCTGCCGGTATGGTGGAAGGTAGTACCAAGGTTCTTATTACCGGCGGCCATATCTTGACCAGTGTCTATGGCGGTAACGAGACAACTGATGTCACGGGTGACTCGTGTGTAGTCATCATGACCGGTGGTACCTTGGGTGTTCCTCGTACGGATGCAGATGCAAAGAAGCACCCCGTGACCTGCTACCTCTTCGGTGCGGGTAAGGGCGACCAGCGTACACACTTCAACACCTGGACCAATGTGCAGAACACCCGAGTTCATGTTGGTGGCACGGCCCGTATCTTCGGTTCTGTGTTTGGTGGTGGTGAGGACGGTCACATATTAAAGGATGGAAGGGTAGATATCTTTAATGGTAAGATTGGTACAAAAGGAACATCATACGTGGATGGTAACGTCTTTGGCGGTGGCCGTGGTTTCAGCGGTGAATCGCTGACGGCAGGTAGTGTTGGCGGCAATGTGACGACAAACATCTATGGCGGCACCATACTGGGCTCCGTCTATGGCGGTGGTCGTCTGGCTTCGGTAGGTATAGGATTTGTAAATCCAACCCTTACAAATGGTGATCCCAATCCTTACTATGGCCTGCTCACAGATGATGTTACCGCTGATGTTCATTATACACAAGAAGAAATTGATGCTGCTCAAGAAGGCGATGATGCATATGGGAAAACTATTAATAATATTAAGACACCTGCTGGCTCCTATGGTCATGTCACCGTCAATATTAGTGGTGGTATCATCGGTAATGACGTGGAGAATGCTCAATATGGTGGCAACGTCTTTGGCGGGTCTATGGGACGTAACACGCTGCTCAATGATGAAATGAACGAGTTATGGCCTAAACTGGCTGTAGTGAAGTTGACAGAAGTCAACATCAAACCCAATACTGATCCAACAAAGAGCCCTGTTATCAAGAAAAATGTCTATGGCGGTGGTGAATTAGGCATCGTGCGTAACAGGGCTACGGTGAACGTTAGTGGTGGAGAGATTCATGGCAATGTCTTTGGCGGTGGTTATGGCAGTAAGGACAATGGGCATCCGACCACCATCACAGCTGGTGGCTACGAGTCTATTCCGACAGTGCATTACACCTTCACGCCCATGATATGGAACGGTTGCGTATCCGGAAACACCTATGTCAACGTCAGTGGTGGCAAGATATACAATACTGTCTATGGCGGTGGCGAAATGGCTTCCGTAGGTCTCATCAACTTTAACGTTACAGAAAAAACGGACGGAGAATTCGAATATAAGAATAAGAAATACTCTTATAGCAGTATCACCAAACATGCTGATCCAGCGACTGGTTTTGCCCTGAGTTGGCCCTACGAAGTAGAATATATCCAGGCCGCTCCGCATGATGCTACTGAGGTAGGCGGCCAGATGGTAGGCGGTAAGGCTACAGTAGAAATTACCGGTGGCCGTATCGGTATTGGCGAAAAAGCAGATGGCGATGTCTATGGTGGTAGTAAGGGTGCTGTCGGCGACCGTTACACGTATGCATTCTGTGGCAACGTGAGAGAGACAGAGGTTAAAATCGGTTATTCCACTACTCCGGGAACTACGGATCTTTACCATGTCTATTATGATTCTGTGGAGAAGGAATGGCAAGACGGACTCGTTAACAAAAACAGTACTACACCAAACCTTATTATGGGTTCTGTCTATGGTGGCGGTGAGAACGGCCACGTCATGGAGGATGCCAAGGTAAACATAACAGGCGGTCTGATTGGCCATGCTGTTTATGGTGGCGGTAAGGGTAAGGACAAATACTCCCAGACGCTAACCAGATTTAGCACTACTGGCACCGGTGCCTCTTATACCGGTGATAGTTACAGCATTACCGCTGGCAAGGTCTATGGCAATACCAGCGTCAGCATGAGTGGTGGCCATGTGATACGCAACATCTACGGTGGTGGCAACTTAGCTTCCGTGGGTAAAGGTAACTATGCAGGTGGTACGGATGATTACTCGTATAATGGCACTACTTCCGGCTATGGCGAATCTATTACAGGTGCCTTATGGACGAATACCGACTTTATGAACAGCGGTAAGACAGCTGTTACGATTACCGGTGGTAAAGTGGGCTTTGAGAACAGCCAGAAGGATGACCTGCCCGTTGGTAATGTCTTTGGAGGCAGTCGTGGTAAGGCTGCTGCAGAGGTTACAGGCCTTAATGTCAATCCGGAATTCTACGTAGGCTATGTCAACGAAACAGATGTGAAGATTGGCGATGGCAGTTCAGGTCCCACTATCCTTGGTTCCGTATATGGCGGTGGCCAGGACGGACACGTGCGCAGGGAAACGCATGTGACCATCAATAAGGGCGATATAGGTGTTGACTTTACTTCAGCCAACATAACGGCAATGAAGACAGCATACTCCACGCTCGACGATACAGAAAAAGCGAAAATGGAAAAGCCCGACTATTTCCTGTGGTTGCATCGTGGCAATGTCTATGGCGGAGGCTCTGGTATTGGCAAGTATAAATTTAACTATAGTGGTAACACAGATAGTGAAGGCAAAGATATTTATGAAAATGGTCAAATAACAATCGGCGATAATAAATACTATGAAAAAGGCTACAGCAGCTCTGCCGGTTCTGTGACGCACAGCACCAAGGTCGAGATTAAGGGTGGCACCATCTACCGCAATGTATATGGTGGAGGTTCACTGGCCAGTGTATGTCCTCCCACTATAAGTCCAACAAAACCCCTTATGTCCGATGACACTGAAGGTAAAGGTAAGAAGTCTGTCAACCTGATCAACATCAGCGGAGGCACCATTGGCAATGCTGATGAGTATGCCGCTGGCTATGGTGGCAATGTATTCGGTGCCAGCCGCGGTATGACCGGAGGTAACATAACAACTGACTTCTTCGCCCTCACCACAGGATCACTGGTGAACATATTACCAAATAATGCAGACCGCACCAAGGATTCCCATATTTACGGCGATGTATATGGCGGCGGCGAAATGGGTAAGGTTGTGCAAAACACAAATGTCCAGCTGACCGGCGGCATCATTGACCATGATGTCTATGGTGGTGGTAAGGGCCTTAAAGCCACGAGCGAAACAGCTGGTGTAGCTGCAGACATAGGCGGCAATACGATAGTAGAACTGAACAAGGGTGTGGGAACAACATCCAAGGGCTGTGTTGTGGAAAGCATCTTTGGTTGTAACAACCTGAACGGTACACCTAAAGGACATGTGAAAGTTCATGTGTATGCAACACAGAACAAAGATGCAGCCATGGGAACCATTAAAGATAAGTATGCAAAGATTCCTTCTCAGGGTGAGAATGACACAGAAGAGACTTTGCTCCAATACTTGCAAAGAATGATTGATGCGACAAAGAAGAGTGGTGGTGGTTATTTGGATGATAGGATTGACGAAAATGTTATAGATGCGGCTCAAGCGGCACATGATAAGACCAATCCTGTAGCTACAGATGGGGAACTGAATGCCCAGATAGATGCAGTTAAGGCAGAACTCGACAAAGTGTATGATGTCCGTTATGATGTCAAGGCTGTCTATGGCGGTGGTAATCTGGCTATGTACTATCCAACAGATGCTGATGATCAAACGGAAGCAGTTAAGAACGCTGCTCGTACTGAAGTCATCATCGACGGTTGTGACTACAGCAGCATCTATCAGGTATATGGCGGTGGTAATGCAGCTCCCACGTCCGGCACCTACGTTCGTGTGAATGGTTCCTACGAGATTGGAGAGGTATTCGGTGGTGGTAACGGAAAAGACAACTACCCATTGGATGGCCTGTGGTATGAGAACCCAGGTGCCAATGTGGGATATAAGACCTATAGCCACTACGACAGTTCTACGGGCACTGGCGCAGAGGCAACTCCATACGAGGCTATTGACAACTCGGATGCTTCGAGCAAGGAGTTGCGACAAGCCAACTATAGTTACGGATCCGGTATAGCCACCACGGAAATTGCCGGCGGTCGCATCCATGTTGTGTATGGCGGTAGTAACAAGAAGGGTAACATCGCCACGACGGCCCTGTCTGTATATGAAGGCATAGATGACAGCTGTCCGCTGAAGGTGGATGAAACCTACGGTGCCGGTAAGGATGCACCGCAGGATGGTACCGTCAACCTGACGATGGATTGCGTCCGAGATATGAGGGAGATTTTCGGTGGTGCCAAGAATGCAGATGTCAATGCCGACATCGTGCTCCGTATCACCAACGGTTCTCACTTCGAGCGTGTATTCGGTGGCAACAACACCAGTGGTGCCATTTCGGGCTCTATCACCGTAGACGTAAAGGAAGAAGGTTGCGAACCCATTATGATAGAAGAACTCTATGGAGGTGGTTATTTGGCTCCGTACTCTATCTATGGCTATAAGCAGAATCAAGATGGTAGCTATCAAACGGAGCCCAAGACATACGAAGGTGTTGGAACCATTCAGCAGCGTATCCCATATACCAAGGAGACGTTTGCAACCTATAAAACCCAATTAGAGGGTTATATGAAGAACGATCTGACGACGCTGGGATTAGGCGGGAATCCAACCGACGAAGACATTGAAAATGCAATAGAGGCCGCAATTGCGGCAGGAGAAGGATCGACGGATGAAACGGTTATTGCAAAATACAATGCCGCTTTGGATTACGTAGCTTGCCAAGATATTCTCTCTTCTTATCCCAAGAAAGATCCAAACATCAATATCATTTCCGCTACGAAGATAGACAATGTATATGGTGGCGGCTACAAGGCATTGGTAGTGGGCACTCCGCACATCAACGTCAACATGACTACCGGTAAGATGGAGGTAGTGAAGGATGGAGATGTTTATAGGGATGTGAATAAGACCACAGTTGATGCTAACTATAAGGTAAACGGTGTAACCATACCTAGTGCTACGCCAACTCAGGAAACCGAGACCGTCGGTGAAGAGCAGAAGACGAAGTATTATATCGGGCTCCCACTTGGTGTCATCGGTAACATCTTCGGTGGTGGCAATATGGCTGACATCTATGGTAATACACATGTGGAGATAGGTACGGGTAAACACCATAATATGGCAACTGGAGAAGTGGAGACTATTACTCCTGCCCGCAACGATGCTGTCATCACCGGTAACGTCTATGGCGGCGGTCGAATGGGCCATGTGGGTAACTTCAGCCTCGTTGATGCAGACTACAATACGGCAAATTCTACTTCGCTGCCTATTGGTAAGCCCATCTCCTGTGTAGAGGGTACTGGCACTTGCAACGTGACCATCAGCAATGGTTCGATTGGTCCGAATGACATGGCGATGTTCCATTTGGATGCCAGTGGCAACATACCCACAGGTGATAAACCCGACAACTCCGGCCATGTATTTGGTGGCGGTATGGGTACGAACAAACCTGCAGATTTCGATAAGGCTTTTGTTAATAAAACAGAAGTAACTATCGACGGTACGGCCTTCGTGAAGGGCTCCGTGTTTGGCGGCGGTGAGAACGGACATGTGCTGAATGACACTCACGTGATTATTGATGGCGATTGCCAGATTGGTAACGGACATATCATGAGAACGGATGCAGAGGGTAATATCTTAAAGGATGCAGAAGGCAAGTACATCTACCGAGGCATCAACCGTCCTTATACTGCTGCAGAGTGGGCAGCAAGACGTCTGTTTGTAGAGAATGATCCGGCATTCATGGTTGGTAATCCTGCTGTATTTACACTTTCTGATGAGGAAACAGCACTGAGAACTGCAGTTGGTGGCAATTATACTTCGTCTCTGCCCGAATGTGACAGCTGGCTGTTTGGTAAAACGATCTCGGCTGGTAAAGTTGTAGCGAGCGATCATGCACCTCATGATATACTCGCTAATAAAACGGGAGACTTGGATAAGTATTCCGATAATACCACTTCTACCGAAGGAGGTCGTTACATTGCCTCCGATGGACGTGCCTTCAACGGCAGTGTCTATGGTGGTGGCTCGGGTTACTTCCCACACGCTGCAGGTCAATGGCTCGACACAGCCGGGCAGGTGGAAGGCAATACCAAAGTGGAGGTCAAGGGCGGTCATATCCTGACCAGCCTCTATGGCGGTTGTGAGATGACCAGTGTACTGGGCAATACCGAAGTCATCATGACGGGTGGTACGCTTGGTGTGCCGCGTACGCTGGACGAGATTGCGGCTCACCCCGTCACCTGCTACATCTTTGGTGGCGGTAAGGGAGAAGGACGCTCATTCCTCAATAACAATACCAATGTGCAGGATGCCAGTGTCACCGTCACTGGCGGCTGGGTATATGGCTCTGTCTTTGGTGGTGCTGAGGACGGCCACGTGCTGGGCGATGCGAGAGTAACCATTGGAGGTACTGCGGTTGGTCCCACTATGACCGATGCTCAGGCATATGCAGCTGCCTTTGCTGGAGAAGCCACCAAGATTGGTACCTGGGGTACCAGCTATGTGGATGGTAACATCTTCGGTGGTGGTCGTGGCTTCGACGGTATCAATTTATTTGCCGGTACCATAGGCGGTAATACTACGATTAACATCACAGGCGGTACGATGCTCGGTTCCATCTATGGTGGCGGTCGTATGGCCTCGGTAGGTGCGGACTTCTCAGCTACCAGCGATCTTGCCCACCATGGTCACTTAAAGGAAGATGAAGGCGGTAAGACCTACGGTTACTCCACCATCAATATCAGCGGCGGTACCATTGGTAAGGAATTTACGACCAATGTGGCGGGCGCTGAACATAGCGGTAACGTCTTTGGCGGCAGTATGGGACGTCTGTTGAAACTGGATGGTGTGAACTACCTCGAGAAATGGCCTCAGCTGGCTCAGGTAAAGACCGCTACCGTCAACATCAGTGGCAATCCGACCATCTACCGCAGTGTCTATGGCGGTGGTGAGTTCGGTTCCGTGCGTGATCATGCATACGTGACGATAGGCGGCACCTTGGGCGCAGACAAGACGACCGTCACTCCGGTGACTACAGGAACCCCCATCATCCACCACAATGTCTTTGGCGGCGGCTACGGAACTGACATCCGCAGCGCAGAAGCCACAAAGGTTGTCGATATTGTGGATAACTCCGGTGAGACTCCTACCACTATCCACTACATCTTTACACCGATGATATGGGCAGGCTGCGTGGGCAAGACCACCAATGTGAACATTTGCGGCGGTCATATCTTGAGGAATGTCTATGGTGGCGGTGAGATGGCATCTGTGGGTGTCATCGACTACACGGGCGTGAAAGTCACCGAAACACCTTCTACTGAAACCGACGATGTGTTTGTCAATGTCAAGGATGGTAACGTGGTAGAAACATGGAAGTACAATAATATTGTTAAAAACCACGACACATCCACAAGTTTTGCCCTGAGTTGGCCATATAAGATAACCAAGGATTCCTATCTGGAAGATTTCCCAGGTGTCGCTACTGTGAATATCACCGGCGGACGTATCGGTATCACCGGTAAGGACTGGTTTGGTGCTTATGAAACAGATGACAATGGTCAATATGTTCAGGTACAAGAAAAGGACGCAAATGGTAATCCAATTTTGGATAGTAATAACGTTCCTGTCATGAGAAAGATCAGGGTAAGAGAGGACAATGGTGATGTCTTTGGTGGTGGTATGGGTATTGCTGGCGACCGCTATGAATACGCTGCCTGCGCCAATGTGAGTGAGACCCATGTCAACATCAATTACCCGACTACGCCTGATGACGATAAGATAGACATCTTAAAGAGTGAGGAATGGGACAAGGAAAAAGGTAAAGTCAAAGACAAGTATTCGTTGAACCTCCGAAACGACTTATCGGGCATAGCCGGTTCTGTCTATGGCGGTGCTGAAAACGGACACGTTTGGGCAGATGCGAATGTTGATATCAAGGGCGGCTATATAGGTCATGCGGTCTATGGCGGCGGCAAGGGTAAAGGTAAATACACACAGAAACTGCTTAAGATTGGAGCAACACCTGGATCTCCCGAGCCCAATGATTACTATACAAGCGACATCTACAGCGTGACAGCCGGAAGAGTCTTTGGCAATACCAAGATTACCATGAGTGGCGGTCACGTGATGCGTAACATCTATGGCGGCGGCAATATGGGTTCGGTTGGTAAGGGTAATTATGCCGGCGGACCTGATGACTACTCGACCAGCGGATACGGTGAGAAACTTGAAGGTAATTTGTGGACGACTACTGCTACCGCGGCCAATCCTGACAATGCTTGGTACTTCCTGAACAGTGGTAAGACAGATGTCAGCATCACTGGCGGAACGGTTGGCTTCTTACTGTCCAGCACTACAAAGGTTATGCAGGATAATGGCAATGACCCACAAACACAAGTGGGTACTGCAAGCGGTGACTATGTGCTCTATGCAGAAAAGGTATGCTCTAAGGACGACCTGCCCACCGGCAACGTCTTTGGCGGCTGTCGTGGTGAGTCGGCTCGCAATGTAGATCCAACTCTTTCACCACGTTACTTATACTGCCCAGAGTTCTATGCAGGCTATACCAACCAAACCAGTGTGACCATTGGCGATGCCAATGCCGCTACTGGTCCTCGTCTCTATGGCTCCGTCTATGGCGGCGGTCAGGACGGACATGTGCGCCGCAGCACCAACGTTATCATCAACAAGGGTGAGATAGGACTCGCCTATGATGCTGACCTGACAACAGATGTCACCAAGAATGTGACTCTGCTTGGTACCTCCGACCTCGACAACCTGCACTGGTTGCACCGAGGTAATATCTATGGCTCCGGTTCGGGTATCGGACAGTATGAAGACAGTAACGGTGAGAATCAATACAGCAACTCCTCTGGTTCTGTGACATGTAACACCACCGTAACCATTGGCAAGGCTATCGACGGTGTGGCAGGCACACAAGCCAGTCCGGGTAATGTCATCTACCGTAACGTCTATGGCGGTGGTTCTCTGGCTTCGGTTGGAGCTCCCCAGATCTCACAACCGGATGTTGCTTTCAATCGTTTCGATCCTGCTCATGCTACTGACCTTGGCCGTCAGTCAGGCTGCCAGGTTAATGTCTCAGGCTTCATAGGCCCGAAGGTAGGCTACAGCGAGAAGTATGGCGGTGAGGTCTATGGCGGCAGCCGTGGTATGATTGACAAGGACGACCCGGATAAGTTTGCCTCCTTCGCTACCACCATCTGGACACAGGTGAACATCAAGGACGGTGCCACCATCATGGGTAACGTCTTCGGTGGCGGTGATGCCGGTGCCGTGAAGAAGGATACCGATGTCAGAATCGGAGACGAGTAGGAGTGAAGAATGAAGAGTGAAGAATGAAAAAATGAAAATGAGGCAGGCCGGGCTTAAGCGCGGCCTGCCTCAGTCTCCAAATGTGTACCTTTGTAGCATAATCATAATAATAACAAATGAACAACAAAGGTAAGCATTCGACCAAATACAGGTATTAGTACCTATATATTATAGCGACAGCAGCTACAATCCCATTCGACTGTAGCTGCTGCTGTAATTTTGTAGTAGCGGTTTGCTATTGCTGCTCCTTTGTGATGATTGCTTCCGGG